>PBWY01000071.1 GCA_002727395.1 Rhodospirillales bacterium
AACTTCAATCGTTGACCAGAATAGGCGCCACTGACCTCATCTGGAACATCCTCTTTTGCCAGAGCCGCTAGCGCCTTTGCAGCGGCAATTTTCATTTCGTCATTGATGCGCCGGGCTCGCACATCGAGAGCCCCTCTAAAAATATACGGAAAACCAAGTACATTATTAATTTGATTAGGGTAGTCGGAGCGGCCGGTTGCTATAATGGCATCTTTGCGGACTGAACGTACATCTTCTGGGGCAATTTCGGGATCTGGATTGGCAAGAGCGAAGATAATTGGCTTGGCCCCCATTGACTCAACCATCTTTTTTGTAACAGCATTTGCCACCGAAACGCCAAAAAAAACATCAGACCCTTCAATTGCTTCTTCAAGAGTACGAGCTGGGGTGTCAAGTGCATAGGCGGACTTCCATTGATTCATTCCTATGTCTCTGTCGCGATAAACAACCCCTTTTGAATCACACAATATGATATTTTTTTTCGAAAAACCCATAGCTAACAATAATTCTAGGCAGGCAATTGCTGCTGCACCGGCTCCGTTTACTACCATCTTTGTGGTTTTTGGATCACGACCAGTCAGGTCTAAAGCATTTAACAGTCCAGCAGCGGCAATAACAGCGGTTCCGTGTTGATCATCGTGAAAGACCGGAATATCCATGATTTCTTTAAGTTTCTGCTCAATTACAAAACATTCTGGTGCTTTGATATCTTCTAAATTAATGCCCCCAAAGCCGGGACCTAAATATTTTACGCAATTAATAAATTTTTCTACATCACGGGTATCCACCTCTAAATCCACAGCATCAATATCTGCAAAGGTTTTAAATAAAACGCACTTCCCCTCCATTACCGGTTTGGCTCCTGCGGCACCTAAATCCCCCAATCCCAGCACAGCGGTTCCGTTAGATATTACGGCAACCATATTTCCTTTATTGGTGTAATCGTATATTGATTCCTCTTCTTCAAAAATTTTTAGACAAGGGGCTGCAACGCCGGGGGAATATGCCAAGGACAAGTCCCGCTGAGTCGTGATTTTTTTGATTGGGGAAATGGAGAGTTTTCCGGGAGGTGGGCCAGCATGCAATGCTAAAGCCTCTCTTTCCAGATTGCTTATTTTATTGTGGCCGGTACCGCTGCTATTTGCCATTTCTTTTTCTGGTTTTTTTATATTTTCGCTAGCCATTGCCTTCCCTTTACCAAAGATAGTTTGTTTAACAGGTTATTGGTGGACTTAAAATTAATTTGATTGCAGGATAGAATTTCTTCCTTTCTACCTAGTTTGTCTACAGTCCATCAGATGGTAAACTGATTTTATGATAACTGGTAAAATTGCCCAGACAAAACCGGAAATGTCAAAACAGTCGAAGTCAGTGGCTAAAATCACCCCCATGATGGCGCAATATTTTGAGATTAAAAGTTGCCATCCAGATAGTCTCTTGTTTTACAGAATGGGAGATTTTTATGAATTATTTTTCGAAGATGCTTCGAAGGCATCCGAAGTTCTTGACATTACCCTCACCCATAGAGGCAAGCACATGGGTCAAAAGATCCCGATGTGTGGCGTGCCAGTACACGCCTCTGAAAGTTATCTTAATAAACTGATTAAAAATGGATTCCGGGTTGCTGTTTGTGAACAAACGGAGACGCCAGAGGATGCCAGGAAACGTGGAACTAAATCTGTAGTAAAACGAGAAGTTGTGCGCGTTGTCACGCCTTGAACGATTACAGAGGAAGGTCTCCTAGACTCCAAAGAGAACAATTATTTGGCGGCGTTGGCCGATTTACGGGGTAATATGGGTCTTGCGTGGTTAGACATTACAACAGGCTCATTTCAAACCTGTCCGGTCAATATTGGAACGTTGATGGCAGTGTTGGGTCGGATCGAACCCGAAGAGTTACTCGTCTCTGATCATCTTCTCCAAAATGAGTCCGCAAAAGGTAAATTAGAAAATTGGGAAAAATCTCTAGTATCTCTTAATAAAAGCCAATTTGATAGCGAAGTTGCCAAAAAAAAATTGGAAATAACCTTTAAAATGTTTTCGCTTGATGCTTTGGAGAATTTTTCGCGGGCAGAAATTGCCGCTTGCGGAGCTTTGATAGCTTACATAGAAATTACACAAAAAGGGCGATTGCCCCATCTTCAAAAACCACGTCGAGTATTAAACGATACAGTTTTAGGGATTGATTTTGCTACGCGACGCAACCTTGAATTAACACAAACATTATCTGGAGAAAATAAGGGGTCCTTATTTTCTGTAATGGATCATACCACAACCGGAGCTGGGTGTCGCATGCTCAAAAGTTGGCTCTGTTCCCCTCTGACTAGTGTCTGTGATATTAAAAAGCGGCAAGATGGTGTGCAATTTTTCTTTGACCGTTCGGATTTACGAGATGAATTGCGAAGAGTTTGTAAAACGGTAGCTGATATAGAGCGACCTCTCTCCCGCTTAACATTGGGGCGCGGTGGTCCTAGGGATATGTCATCTATACGTGAGAGTCTAAAGGCTGCTCAGACTTTAAAGGATTTATTAAGAACCCCTGCAGAACTCTCCTTACCTACCTTAATTAGTGATATAATAAACCATCTGGGAGGACACCAAAAACTAGTTGATCATCTCGAACGTGCGATAATAACTGATCCCCCTCTTTTGATCCGTGATGGTGGGTTTTTTGCTGCTGGGTATTCTCCAGAATTAGATAAATTCCTTGGTTTGCGTGACAACAGTAGAAAGTTGATTGCAAGCCTCCAATCTAAATATTGTGAAATTACAAATATACCTTCATTGAAAATTAAAAATAATAACGTTCTTGGATATTTTGTAGAAGTAACCCCGTCTAACGCGCAGAATATGCCTGATAAGGATGGCTCCCCTTTTCTACATCGTCAGACTCTAGTGAGCGCTGTTCGGTTTAGTACAGTAGAGTTAACCGAATTAGAGACAGAAATTAAGAATGCGGCTCATCAAGCTCACCAATTAGAATTGGCACTTTTTGAAGCTTTATTAGAAGAAATGTTAAAATTTACCGATGATATTGCTTTGACAGCCCATGCTACGGCGATGATTGATGTGGTTCTATCATTGGCCATGCTAGCTGAAGAAAATAGATATGTAAGACCAGTCATAGATGACTCTTTATCATTTAAAATTACTAGAGGCAGGCACCCAGTTGTTGAAAAAATGCTTAATGAAAAGTCTGCTGAGGGATTTATTCCTAACGATTGTGATTTAGCCGAATCCAATAGGCTCTGGCTGCTTACTGGGCCAAATATGGCTGGAAAAAGTACTTTCCTGAGACAAAACGCTCTAATAACTATTATGGCTCAAATGGGCTCTTTTATTCCTGCTGACTCAGCACATATCGGCATTGTAGATAGAATTTTTAGTCGAGTTGGTGCAGCTGATGATCTGGCGCGCGGGCACTCTACTTTCATGGTAGAGATGGTGGAGACGGCAGCAATTTTAAATCAGGCTAATAAACGTTCTTTGGTGATCTTAGATGAAATTGGACGCGGGACGGCTACCTTTGATGGTTTATCAATTGCTTGGGCTGCCTTGGAACAGATTCATGACAATAATAAAAGTCGTGCGCTATTTGCCACGCATTATCATGAATTAACCTGTCTTGAAACACGTTTGGCTGGAGTACGCTGTTATACCGTCAAGGTAAAGGAATGGAAGAGCGAAGTAATTTTTTTGCATCAAGTCATTGTTGGTTCAGCAGATCGGTCTTACGGGATCCATGTGGGCCGGTTAGCTGGGCTTCCGGCGCCAGTGATTAATAGGGCCGAGGAGGTTTTAAAGGAGTTGCAATCAAAAGGCTATGGAACAAAAGCAACTCGGCTCGCGGAAGAACTGCCGCTGTTTCAATCCACCAATAAGCCTTCAAAAAGTGAAGTCTCCGAGAAGAAATTATTGGCTGCATTAGAGGCCGTTGACCCAGACGAACTAACGCCGAGAGCGGCGTTAGAATTTGTTTATAAAATTAAGTTTCTTTTGGGAAAAAAATAAAAAAAAGAAGTCCTAACTATCTAATCGATTAGCCACACTGATTATGATAGGGATACTTCAATGTAACGAAAAATAAGATATTTTTTATGACCGAATCTTTAAAAAGTTGTGATGTTTTTAATTCAGAGTCTATGTGGTTCGAATTAACAGAAGAGTTGGAAGAAGAAACCCCACCCAAAGTTGTCCGTGCGGCTTTATTAAAAATATCCCATAAGGCCCTAGAAACTGGACGGCTAAAAATTCAGAAACGTTTCGAGGGTAATAAACACCTCGGCGAAGAAACAATCCGTGCTAACTCTCTATTGATAGACCAGCTACTTAAATTTGCTTTCGAAGTAACGACCACCCGAGTTTATCCTACGGCAGAACCGACCGAGTCCGAGAAAATTAGTATCGCCGCGGTGGGGGGTTATGGTCGCGGTGAAATGGCCCCATATTCTGACATTGATCTACTGTTTTTGCTTCCATATCGACTAACGCCGCGTGTTGAACAAATCGTTGAATCAATGCTCTACCTTTTATGGGATCTAGGTTTAAAGGTAGGGCATGCAAGTAGGACCATTGATGAATGTATCCGCTCATCACAAAATGATGTTACAATACGAACGTCTATTTTGGAGGTGCGGTTTATATCAGGAAACAGGCCTCTTTTTAATATTCTGAAAAAGAAATTTCTTGACGAGGTTATAAAAGACTCGGCCCTAGGGTTCGTCGAAGCAAAGCTAAACGAGCGCGATTATCGGCATCGGAGAATGGGGGATTCGCGATATGTTTTGGAACCAAATATAAAAGACGGGAAAGGCGGATTGCGCGACCTACAAACACTTTTTTGGATAGCCAAGTATTTGTATCAAGTAGATAAGGTTGAGGATCTTATAAAGGAGGGTGTTCTGACCACACGCGAAGCAAAAAGATTTCAGCGCGCACAAGTCTTTCTTTGGACCGTTCGCTGTTATCTCCATTATCTTGCCGGACGTGCTGAAGATCGTTTGACCTTTGATTTGCAAACGGAAATTTGCCAAAGGCTGGGTTATAAGGATCGTGCCGGGACACGGGGTGTTGAGCGCTTTATGAAACACTACTACTTAACAGCTAAAGAAGTAGGAGATTTAACCAGGATATTTTGTGCTGCGTTAGAGTCCGAGGAGCGTCGAAGTTTGCCATTAGCCTTTGTAAATTTAGATTGGTTTCGGCGTGATATAGAAGGATTTCCAATTGAGTCAGGGAGACTTTCTGTTTCTTCTGAAAAAGAGTTTGAGGCCAACCCAAAACGAATTTTGGAGCTGTTTTATGTGGCACAAAAACGGGGAATTGATATTCATCCAAACGCACTGCGGTTTATTACCAGAAACCTCAAAAAAGTGGATTCAATTCGGAAGGAACCCAAAGCTAACGATTTATTTATAAAAATTTTAACTTCATCTTCCGGTGCTGAGGCTACATTGAGGCGTATGAATGAGTCGGGAGTGTTTGGACGATTTATTCCTGACTTTGGTCGAGTTGTAGCTCAAATGCAGCATGACATGTATCACGTGTACACAGTGGATGAACATACTATTTTTGCTATTGGTATTCTCCACAATATCGAACAAGGTGGCTTCAGTAAGGATATGCCAGTTGCTAGTGAGGTTATTCATAAAATAAGTTCACGAAAAGCTCTATTTGTAGCATTGTTTTTACATGATATTGCAAAAGGGCGTGGCGGCGATCACTCTTTATTGGGGGCAAAGATAG
Source organism: Rhodospirillales bacterium (assembly GCA_002727395.1). Lineage (GTDB taxonomy): Bacteria > Pseudomonadota > Alphaproteobacteria > MPNO01 > UBA2964 > UBA2964. The sequence continues at coordinate 5,746 of PBWY01000071.1, forward strand.
CAGACAATTTATGTCCACGTCTCAGCCTTTCCCCCGAAGAGACGGAAACAGTATCATGGTTGGTGCGTCATCATTTGCTTATGAGCCGTATTGCCTTCCACCGTGATTTAACCGACATAAAAAGTATTAGGGATTTTGCTAATACGGTGCAGTCTCTGGAGAGACTTAGGCTACTTTTGTTACTCACAGTCGCTGATATCCGGGCTGTTGGACCCAATGTTTGGAATAATTGGAAAGCTTCTTTGTTGAGGGAGCTGTATTTTTCTACCGAAGCTGAATTGTCGGGGGGACACAACGCGACTGGTCGTGAATCTCGAATTGAAGCTGCAAAATCCTCTGTTAGGGATGGTTTGAAAGACTGGGATGAGGAATCCCGTGAAAAATTCATAGCACTTGGTTATGCCTCATATTGGCTGTCAATCGATACTGGTGCTCATTTAAGGCATGCTAATATAGTTAAGGCTGCAGAAAAGCACGGTCAGGAACTTGCTTTGGATGTTAGAGTAGATAAAGAAAATGATATTACCGAGATAACAATATTTACCGCAGATCATCCGGGCCTATTCTCTAGAATAGCTGGTGTGATGGCCGTATCTGGAGCCAATATTGTTGGAGCAAAAATTTTTACTATGACCAACGGCATGGCCCTGGATATATTTTCAATCCAAGATTCCAGAAGACAGGCATTTGAAGAAAAATTATCTATCACCCGTTTGTGTGATCGAATTAAAACCACACTTACAGGCGAGTTTAATGTGTTAGAAATGTTGGAAAAAGATTCGATTTTACCGCAACGGTCTAATGTTTTTAAAGTACTCCCAAGAGTATTGATAAATAATTCCGCCAGTAGCACTCACTCGCTTATTGAGATCAACGCTCTAGATCGAGCCGGGCTGTTACACCAGGTAACTCGGACATTAACACAACTCGGTTTACAAATTTCTAGTGCTTTAATTACGACATATGGGGAAAGGGCTGTGGATGTGTTTTATGTAAAAGATGCCTTTGGCATGCAGGTGATTCACAGTGAAAAGCTTAAACAAATTCGTGAAACTGTTTTAGGAATTATTGCCGATGGTGATGAGATGGTGCAAAATAATCATGTTCCGATCTCAAAAAATTAAAAGTCTTTTTCCCACGCCAACCGTGTTTTGCTCCTTTCAAGCGGGCCGCGACTAGGGGCCGTCTATGGTGTTATTACGTTCAATTATCACTGTTGGCAGTTACACTTTTATCAGTCGTATATTTGGTTTTATACGGGACATCCTAATTGCGGCTTTTCTTGGTACTGGTCCGATAGCTGATGCGTTCTTTGTAGCTTTTAAGATACCAAATTTTTTTCGTCGACTTTTTGCAGAGGGTGCCTTTAGTGCCGCCTTTGTGCCACTTTTTGCTTCTAAATTGACAGATGAAGGAAAGCAAGCTGCTCTGAGATTTGCTAGAGCTGCTCTATCGATTATGGTTGTCTTTTTATTTCTATTCGTGACGTTATTACAAATTTTAATGCCATGGTTAATGTATTTTTTCGCGCCCGGTTTTGCTGATGATGCAGCAAGGTTTCCTCTTGCTGTTGAACTGACCCGTATCACATTTCCTTATTTATTATTTATATCTTTGGTTTCTATATTTGGAGGGGTGTTAAATTCGCTTGGACGCTTTGCGGCTGCGGCTGCTACACCAATTATGTTGAATATCACTCTAATTGGGATGATACTTTTGGCGACTCCCCATTTGCAATCTGCGGCTCACTCTCTTGCTTGGGAAGTTTTTCTGGCAGGTATAGTGCAACTTATCTGGCTGGTTTATATTTGTAAGCGCGAAGGCCTTTTTCTGCATTTGCCTCGCCCCCAATTATCGAAGTCTATTCGCCATCTTTTCAAGTTAATGGCACCTGGAATTTTGGGAGCAGGGGTCTTACAAATTAATCAGCTTGTTGATGTGGTAATAGCATCACTATTACCCACCGGCGCAATCTCTTTTCTTTATTATTCAGATCGAATTTGTCAATTACCGTTAGGTGTTGTAGGGGTTGCTATTGGAACGGCATTATTACCTGTTTTATCTCGTCAAATACGAAATGGTAACGATAGTGGGGCCCTGAATAGCCTCAATCGCGGAATTGAGTTTGCCCTTCTTTTAACTATCCCTGCGGTGGCGGCATTATTCGTCATTTCTCAACCTATTGTCAGTGTGTTATTTGAACGCGGAGCATTTGGGCCATTTGCTACCATTGCCACAAGTCAAGCCTTAATGGCATATGCCACAGGACTACCCGCTTTTGTCCTTATAAAAGTTTTAGCACCTAGTTTTTTTGCTCGTCAGGACACAGCAACTCCGGTGAAAATAGCCCTAGTTTGCGTTTTTATTAACCTAGTCTTGAATATTGTATTGATGCAAATTTTCAGTCATGTTGGAATAGCACTGGCTACCGCTATTTCCGCTTGGGTTAACGTTTTTCTCCTCTCTATTTGTTTGCGCGCTCGACGTCAGTTTACTGTTGATACAAAACTTAAAAAAAGATTTCTTCGTATTTTACTTGCTACGTTGGGAATGGTATTTGCATTGTGGAGTATTTCCGAATTTTTTAATCCTCTTGAATTTAATGGACAAGGGGCTCGAGTAGGTGTTTTGGCAATACTAGTCTTTAGTGGGGGGGGGATTTATTTTCTGTTCGGCATCTTGTTAAAAGCCATTGAAATAAATGATATAAAAACATTGTTCAAAAGTAATTCCGCGGATTAAATGGCCAAGCTTGACGTTCTACGCCAATGGAGGGATAACCAAACCCCCAAGGGGGATAAAATTATGGCAAGAGTATTTTCAGGAGTTCAGCCCACCGGTAATTTGCATCTAGGAAATTATCTCGGAGCCATACGGAATTTTGTCAGATTGCAAGAACAAAATGATTGTCTTTACTGTGTAGTTGATATGCATGCTATAACAGTTTGGCAAAATCCAAAAGAGCTGAAGAAAAATACTAGAGAGGTTGCTGCGGCATTTTTAGCTTCGGGAATTAACCCAGAAACACAGATAATTTTTAATCAGAGTAGTGTTCCGGAACATGCTGAGATTGCCTGGGTTTTTAATTGTATTTCGCGTATTGGATGGCTTAATAGAATGACCCAATTTAAAGAAAAAGCGGGCAAGAAACGAGAAAATGCGAGTGTCGGGTTATATGTTTATCCAAATTTAATGGCCGCAGACATTTTATTATATAAAGCAACTCACGTGCCAGTTGGCGAAGACCAAAAACAACATCTAGAACTTACACGCGATGTTGCGAAAAAGTTTAATAGCGATTTTGATTTAAATTATTTTCCAATAGTAGAACCAATCATTCTAGAATCGGCAGCTAGGGTAATGAGTTTGCGTGATGGTAAA
>PBWY01000072.1 GCA_002727395.1 Rhodospirillales bacterium
CTATAAGTATCATGCATCCATAATGGAACCTTGGGACGGCCCGGCTATGATAGTAGCAGCAGACGGAAAACGAATTTGTGCTGTTCTAGACCGAAATGGCCTGCGCCCGTTTAGATACACAGTGACAAAATCTGGGAAATTGGTGATGTCTTCAGAAACTGGTGTATTACCCATAAAGCCATCTGAAATAGAAACCAAGGGCAGACTACAGCCAGGCAGGATGTTCTTAGTAGACTTAGAGGAAGGCAGAATCATAGGGGACGAAGAAGTCAAAGAAACTTTGTCCAATACAAATCCGTACGCGAATTGGTTAACTGATAACTCCATTGAACTAAGTGGAGGCGTATCCAGCACACAACCAAACCTAAACGGCGAAGGTCTTCTAAGAACACAAAAAGTCTACGGTTACACAGAAGAAGAAATAAGAATGCTACTTACCCCTATGGGTAATACAGCATATGAACCAATTGGTTCGATGGGTAACGATGCACCTCTGGCTATATTATCTAGAGAACATCAGATTCTCTACAACTATTTCAAACAATTGTTCGCACAAGTTACAAACCCACCGTTGGATGCTATCAGAGAAGAACTAGTAACATCCATCTCAGGTTTCATAGGAGCACAAAGAAACCTTTTTGAGGAAACTCCAGAGCATTGCAATCAACTTTGGTTACAATCCCCAATTCTGGACAACGATCAGCTCCAAGAAATCAAACAATTAAATGACAAAGGCGTCACATCAAGTACTATTAGTATGCTTTATAACCCTGCAGATTCAGACCTACAGACAGCTATATCCGATCTTAGAAATATCGTTATTAATGAAGTTAAATAAGGAACTTCCATAGTCGTATTGAGTGACCGTGGTATATCTGATAATGCGATTCCAATTCCGACACTGTTAGCAACAGCAGCCACTCATCATGAGCTGATTAAAGCTGGACTGAGAACCAAAGTAGGATTAGTGATTGAATCTGGTGAACCAAGGGAAGTAATGCATATGTGTCTCCTGATCGGTTACGGAGCAGGTGCAATTAATCCATATGGCGCTATCGCAACAGTAAGAGACTTGTCAGAACAAAACATTCTAGCTAGTGATCCCACCACGGTAGAACATAACTACATCAAGGCTGCTGAAAAAGGTGTTCTTAAAGTTATGTCAAAGATGGGTATATCAACTGTACAAAGTTACAGAGGAGCCCAAATATTTGAAGCTGTTGGATTAGATGACGAATTTGTTGATGCATATTTCACAGGCACTCCTTCTCGTATTGGAGGAGTAGGGCTCAAAACGATTGAGACTGAAAGTATTGAAAGACATAATTCTGTATTTATTGATACAGAAATCGCTGCTAATAGAGATCTAGAAATGGGCGGCCAATACCAATGGAGACGAAATGGGGAATTCCATCAATGGAACCCGGAAAGTATCTCAAAGCTTCAATTTGCAGCCAAAACTAATAGCGTGCAGATATACAAAGAATTTTCCAAATTAGCTGATGACCAGACGTTTTATGCCGCTACAATTCGAGGCTTACTAGACTTTAACAATTCTAGCGACTCTATTTCAGTAGACTCCGTAGAGCCAGCATCTGAAATCGTAAAGAGGTTTGCTACAGGAGCAATATCGCTTGGATCTATTAGTAGAGAAGCCCATGAAACTCTAGCAATAGCAATGAATCGCATAGGGGGCCGCAGTAACACCGGTGAAGGTGGTGAAGATCCTGTTAGATATCAACTAGATGAAAATGGTGACTCTAGGAACAGTGCTATTAAACAAGTAGCATCTGGAAGGTTTGGAGTAACCCCTAATTATCTGATCAACGCTACTGACCTACAAATTAAAATGGCTCAGGGAGCTAAACCAGGAGAAGGCGGGCAATTACCTGGCCACAAAGTCGATGATTACATAGGGAAAATACGAAATACTACACCTGGAGTTGAATTAATTTCTCCGCCTCCACATCACGATATATATTCAATTGAAGATTTAGCTCAACTGATACATGACCTGAAAAATGCCAATCCGGAAGCTCGAGTACAAGTAAAACTCGTGTCAGAGGTTGGTGTAGGAACTATCGCTGCAGGAGTTTCAAAAGGCCACGGTGATGTTGTATTAATAAGTGGACACGATGGTGGCACTGGTGCATCGCCTGAATCATCTATCAAACATGCAGGAACACCATGGGAAATCGGATTGGCAGAGACGCAGCAAGTTTTAGTTGCTAATGATCTACGAAGTAGAATAGTCGTACAGACAGATGGTCAACTTAAAACAGGCAGAGACGTCGCAATCGCTGCTCTTTTAGGGGCTGAAGAATTCGGTATAGCAACCGCTGCATTAATAGTCAATGGATGCATAATGTTGAAGAAATGCCATTTGAACACTTGTTCAGTTGGTATTGCTACTCAGGATCCCGAACTGAGAAAAAAGTTTGCCGGAAAGCCTGAATATTTGATTAACTATTTCTATTTTGTAGCTGAAGAACTCCGGGAAATAATGGCTTCCCTAGGCTTTGCAACAGTAGCCGAAATGGTTGGCCGAATGGATATGCTCAAACAAAAAGAAAACATCGGAGACATTCACCCAAAACTGGCAGGAATAGACCTTTCAAAACTACTTTATATGCCCAAAGCGGCCAAAAATGTAGAAATACACTGTACCAATGATCAGGATCACGGATTGGATCATGCTCTAGACAAACAACTGATAGAAGTTTTTAAAGAAAGTATCAATGACAAGAAATCAAAAACCGTTGAACTAGATATATTTAATTACAATCGTACTTTCGGAGCTATGCTTAGCGGTCAAATAGCTAAAAAGCACGGAGATGACGGATTACCAGAAGACACTATAAACATAAAACTGAGCGGATCAGCAGGACAAAGTTTTGGAGCATTTTTGTCCAAAGGTGTGACAATCAACCTGCTAGGCGACACAAATGACTATCTGGCTAAAGGAATGGCTGGAGGTAAAATATCGATAGCACCCCCAGAAAGTTCCACATTTAAACCAGAAGACAACATCATAATCGGAAACGTCGCGCTGTACGGAGCCACAGGTGGAGAAGCCTATATATATGGCAAAGGGGGCGAACGATTTGCTGTCCGAAACAGTGGCGGCAAAGCTGTCATCGAAGGGGTAGGAGATCACTGCTGCGAGTATATGACAGGAGGTACCGTAGTTGTACTAGGGGAAACAGGTAGGAATTTCGCGGCTGGTATGAGCGGAGGAATTGCTTATGTCTACGACAAAGATAACACGTTCCATACAAGATTCAACACAGGGCTTGCGGATCTAGAAGAAATGACCTCAGCGGATGATATTGACAACCTGAAGCAGCTAATATCCAATCACAAATTGGAAACAGGTAGTGAAAAAGCCACGTACTTGTTAGACAATTGGAAAAACGAAATATCGAATTTCAAAAAAGTAATGCCTAGAGACTTTAAGCGAGTATTAGAAGAGAGAGCTGAACAAGCTACTAGAGGATAAGCATGGGAAAACCTACAGGATTTATTGAATTTAATCGAGAACCGCCTGATCGAAGGGATCCAAGGTCAAGAATTCATGATTATGATGAATTCTATGAAACTTGGAGTGAACAGGCCATACAAGAACAGTCTGGAAGATGCATGGATTGTGCTGTGCCGTTTTGTCATACTGGATGCCCTCTAGGGAATGTAATACCTGAATTTAATCACCAAGTCTATCTAGGCAATTGGGAAAAAGCGACAGAAGTACTACTAAGCACTAATAATTTCCCCGAATTTACTGGAAGAATATGCCCCGCTCCTTGTGAAGCAGCTTGTGTGTTAAGCATAAATAATGACCCAGTCACTATTGAATATATAGAAAAAGAAATAGCCGAACGTGGATATGAAAATGGTTGGATAAAGCCTCAGCCTCCTTCAGAACGTACCGGTAAAAAAGTCGCTGTAGTAGGATCAGGGCCATCTGGTTTAGCTGCTGCACAACAACTTAATCGTGCAGGTCACTACGTAACAGTGTATGAAAGAGCAGAGAAAATAGGTGGACTTCTGATGTTGGGAATACCCGATTTCAAGTTAGAAAAACATATTGTTGAAAGAAAAATAGATTTAATGCAAAAAGAAGGTATCAATTTTGTAACCAACACAAATGTTGGAGTGGATTACGACGTCCAAAATCTAATTAATGACTTCGATGCCATCTGCCTTACCGGAGGCTCTACCGAAGCGCGTGACCTACCAGTGGAGGGACGTAATTTAGAAGGCGTTCACTTTGCTATGGAATATCTTACCCAGCAAAATAGACTGCTATCAGGCCAGTCAATCCCAAAGGATGAACTGATCAATGCAGAAGGCAAAAGAGTAATAATTTTAGGCGGGGGAGATACCGGTGCAGACTGCTTAGGCACAGCCATTAGGCAAGGCGCTGAAGTGGTTCACCAATTTGAATTACTACCAGAACCTCCTGAAGAAAGACCAGATGGAAATCCATGGCCTGAATGGCCTAGAGTATTGCGGTCTTCTCCTGCACACGATGAAGGTGGACTCAGAGACTACAACATTTTGACCAAACAGTTCGTTGGTAAAGATAAATTAGAAAAGCTTCAAGCAGTACGAGTCGAATGGGCTCCGGATGAAAATGGTAGATATAATATGAGCGAAGTACCTGGCAGTACTTTTGATACAGATGCTGAACTAGTACTTCTAGCAATGGGATTCATACATCCAGAACACAATGGGCTGTTAGACCAACTAGGAGTCGAATTAGACGACCGCGGGAACGTCAAAGTAGATTCAAATAAAATGACCAGCGTACCAAATGTGTTTGCTGGTGGTGACATGGTAAGAGGACAATCATTGGTCGTGTGGGCAATTTCCGAAGGAAGAGAAGTGGCTAGATGTATAGATGAACATCTAAGTGGCGCCACTCATCTTCCTAAAACATTTCCAATTATCAGCTAATCTATTTCCCCCAGAAACCTTGAGCTTGTCTTCGCTCAAAGCCATCAACTACGGGAACTATCTCGGATGTACCAGATTTGCGAGCGTCGCTAGTCAAATCCAAGACGGCTTGGTAATCTTCAGATTCAACTACTGCAAAAATAGTATGCATAGGATTATAAGGCCAGACACCTAACACTTTAACCTTATCATTTCCCTCTATCCACCTATTGTATTCAGGAGTTAAAGATTTTCCTGTAGTGCCACCACAAGTTTCGTAATTATGCCGATTTGTTATATGAAAAAGCATGAATATTCCTCCCATAAATTTCTAGATACATTCATATTACATAAGCATTCATTTCGTTACAATACCAGAATAAAAAACACATATTAGCCATAAATTACTATGTATTAAATGAATTCGTAACTAATACACTCTAATTGTACGTTATAAGCAATAATAACTTCGTAATAGCTTTCTAGGGAATCGGTAAAGGTTCAGCAGGTTTAATAGAATATATAGACGCCCCTTTGTTACTATTCAAATACACTCTGAAAGAACCATCCGGCAATGTTACTGAACCCGGATCTTGTAGTTCAAAAACCGGAATTGCATCACCGTACTCGTCATTCACGACAACCTGATAAAACTCCTTAGACCAGTTAATTCCATCTTTGGACATAACCATACCCAATATATCTTTCTCTAGCTCAGGATTCTTCTCATAATAGAATTCCTTTGGAACTTTCACGAACATATAATAATTATCTTCGTA
>PBWY01000053.1 GCA_002727395.1 Rhodospirillales bacterium
CTGAGGTGTCAATAATTTTTAATATTGCGTGTGCATGTGGGGACCTGAGCATTGCTGCATAGGCCTGTTCGGCAATATTGTTATCGTCGCTAAATTTCCCGTTACCTGTCACTAGGCGCAGGTCCTCATTGCGGATGAATGGTTTTCCTATATTTTTATACATGTTAGCTAGGATACTTTTCAGATGGTGCTCAGGCAACTAAATGGCATAAGATCTAATATATAAATTAACAATTCCATAATAAGGTAATCTTTGAGTAAGGGTGTTAAAATGGTAACCGAAACATTTCGCAATTCTTCACATTGGGGGGCATTTTATGCAGAGGTTGAGAATGGTCGTGTTAAGGATGTGCGCCCATTTGAGGAGGATCCCAATCCGTCCGCGATGCTTCGCTCGATTCCACATTCTGTGCACGCAGAGACACGTGTCGCGAAACCATATGTGCGCGAGGGATGGCTCAATGGGGACAAAAATTCTGGAGAGGGACGTGGTCGAGAACCCTTTATAGCTGTTAGCTGGGAAAAAGCATTCGATCTTGTTTCGGGCGAATTAAAACGAGTTAAAGAAACTTATAGCAACGACGCAATCTTGGGGGGGTCTTACGGCTGGTCTAGTGCGGGAACATTTCATCATGCGAGGGTGCAGCTTAGACGGTTCTTGTTTGCGTTTGGTGGATGTGTAGATCAGTCTTCGAACTATAGCTTTGGTTCTGCTATGGCCTTTGTACCCCACATTGCTGGCGATATGCGAACGGTCACCGGGCCCATAACATCTTGGTCAGCCATTGTTAAAAACACGAAAAATTTGGTTGTATTTGGAGGAATTAATCCAAAAAACATGCAAGCAGCACGAGGTGGAAATGTCGCGCATGAATTTATTCCCTCAATGAAACAGCTTGCCGACGCTAACGTGAACGTCGTCAACATAAGTCCGTGTCGAGATGATGTATCTGCGTTTCTGAAACCAAGTTGGCTGCCTATTCGTCCCAATACTGATACCGCGCTTATGCTCGCACTTACGCATACTCTGATTTCAGAAAACCTCCATGATAAGGAGTTTCTCGAAAATTATTGCGAAGGAGCAGACCGGGTTATTCCCTATATTATGGGTGAAACCGACGGTCAGCCGAAAGACGCAAGCTGGGCTGCGAGTATCACTGAAATTGATCCACAGGATATTCGTAGTTTAGCTCTGCAGATGGCCGCAAGCCGGACAATGTTATCAGCAACTTGGTCCTTACAGCGTGGAGACCATGGAGAACAACCTTATTGGGCTTTAATTTTATTAGCCTGCACTCTGGGTCATATAGGGTTGCCGGGAGGAGGGTTTTCATTTGGGTATGGGTCTACGGGGGGTATGGGAAATGTTCCCCCCAAATTCAACCCCCCTTCACTGAGTGCCGGCCGTAATCCAACAAATTATGCTATTCCTGCGGCCCGCATTGCGGATGCACTTCTCGAACCTGGAAAGGTGATTGAGTATAATGGTAAGAAGATCACCTTTCCTGATATTAAAATGATATATTGGGCAGGAGGTAACCCCTTTCACCACCACCAAGATATAAATCGATTGCGACGCGGGTGGCAACGGCCAGAGACCATTATTGTCCATGAACCTTGGTGGACGGCTACAGCTCGACATGCGGATATTGTTCTCCCTGCTACTACGACACTAGAACGCAATGATTTTGGGTGTGCTGCTAGAGACCCTTATTTAGTTGTAATGGAGAAGGCTATTGAGCCAATTGATGAGGCCAAAAATGATTTCGATATTTTATGTGAACTTTCTTCAAGACTCGGCTGTGAAATGGAGTTTACTGAAGGTCGCGATGAGGATGGTTGGCTTAGGTACCTTTATGATAGTTGTCGCGAGGGAGCCAAAACTAATGAAGCAGCAATGCCGGATTTTAATACGTTCTGGAAGAAAGGTTTTTATAAAATTCCGGATCGACAGCTTGAATATACCTTGTTTATGGATTTTCGAGAAGATCCCGTAGAAAACAGATTAAAAACACGGTCAGGAAAATTTGAGCTATATTCCACCAAAATAGAAAAATTCGATTACGATGATTGTCCTCCCCACGTTACTTGGTTTGAGCCAGCAGAATGGCTTGGTTCCGATAAGACTGAGACATATCCATTGCACCTTATGTCAAGCCAGCCAAAGGATCGTTTGCACAGTCAAATGGACGACGGGCCAGTAAGCATTGAAACTAAGGTTTCTGGAAGAGAGCCAATTGAGATCAATCCGGTAGATGCAGATGAAAGAGGAATTGAGGAAGGTCAGATCGTAAGGGTTTTCAATGATCGCGGCCATTGTTTGGCTGGAGCGCTTTTGAATAATGATATTAGGCCAGGAGTTGTAAGACTTTCTGCGGGTGCATGGTATGACTCTAATTATGGTGAGCCAGGTTCCTTAGAAATTCACGGAAATCCAAATGTTTTAACTAGGGATTATGGAACATCGAGGATTGGTCAAGCTCCAACTTCTACAACAGCGCTCGTCGAAGTAGAAGTTTATAAAGAAATAGCTCCCAAGATAAACGTATATTCTCTGCCTAAGATGGTTAATTTAGAGACTTAATTTATTTAAAACAATTAAAATAGCGCATCCCAACTAGTGGGATGCGCTATTTTTTAACATTAAAAAATTTATTTCTAACGTTTTATACAGTAAATTGCGATAAAGACTGCAATTACGCCTACTAACCCGGCGCCCGAAAATTGATTGATTAAGCCAATCAAATTACCTGCAACGTCAGAGTTTACAAAAATTAACGCCTTGGGGAACAGAACTTGTAAAACAATTCCAAGCCCAATTAACACTAAGGCAAATTCAATTAACTGTTTTAGCCATCCTCTTACAGTATCAATCACTAGAGTCTCTCCTTAATTTGCTAAAAAAAAGTAGCATTTTTTCCTCTTGAATAAATGCCGATCTTATCCCCAGATTAAAGTTTTTATGTTCTTAAGCTTCTTTAAAAGCCTTAAACTTATATTTTAGTCATCTCTAAATGGTCGCTGTCTCATTATCAGCCACGCCGCTACCAACGCAGCAATAACACCAACAAGGCCCTCTTTACCAAATGCACCGGCAATTTGTCCTATATTGCCGATAACATCTATTCCAAAAAGAGAGACAACTCCCGACCCAAATAAAACTTGAGCTACTGTCAATAACGCAATAGTCAGTATCCCAAACTCTAAAAGAGCTTTAAGTGGTTTCATTAAGTAATCCATAGTTACCTCTGCTTGTTAAAGCACACGAATCCTATACGGAAAATTGTTAACTTGAAAAGAACATTGTATAGAAAAATTTATATTTGCTTTTACTTTTAATTTATTTTAATTATTTAATATTTATTATTGAGTAAGTCTTTATATAAATAATATATAGAAAAAATTTTTTTTTTATTTCCACGAATCAATCAAAAAGTTTTTTTTATATTTATAGTTAAAAAAATCAATAAATCATCGTTTCTCAGGAATTAATATCATGGCTCTACAAATTTTAGTTTCTAATATTCCTAGAATACTATTAAGTAGTTGATCTATTTAATAAAAATTAAGTATTTTCCTCTTATTTTTTATAAAGAAAAACCTAAATTCTCTTATTTTCGTGCAAAAAGGAGTACTTTTGCAATGCTTTATATGTGTTATGGGGTTGATGCGCCAGATGGCGCAAAAAAGCGAGAATTGGCTCGAAACGATCATTTTGAGTATTTGGAAACTCACAAAGACATATTGTTACTAGGTGGTGCTACATTGGAGGATGAGACTGATATAAGGCTTGGTAGCTGTCTAATTATAAATGTACCAAGTCGAGAAGCGGCTGATGCTTTTGCAGATGGCGAGCCCCTAAGAAGGGCAGGCGTGTTTAAGTCATATACAGTTGTAAGGATGCGACGTGGTCAATGGAATCCGGGTGCAGCTCCGCTTACACCGGAGGGTAACTAACGCCAACGATTTCTAACAATACAAAATACCTTGGTAACTGTGAGACTTTGACGGAGGCTGTCTCCGGTCCTTGAAAAATTAGTTTTATGAACCGATAAATTAGACTTGGCATTTCCAACTTGATTGTTATTCAATCCTACACCCTTTAGAATATATAAAAGACTTTGAGGAGTAGATGAGTATGATCGTCCCCGTCTTGGAGCACCTGCGACATGCACTCCTATTATTAGCCCGTTTTTATCAACCCATGGACCTCCACTGATGCCGCCGAGGTGGGTCCCTCTATCAGGTATCCGATTAATTTGAGCCCAAGCCACTACGGGCTCCCTAGTCGAATATCGACCTTTTACTGCCATTGTACGCCGACCAATTACTTTTGCATGGACATCGCCAGGTTTTCCCTTGGGAAATCCGAATGAATAGCCATCCTGCCCGCGGAATATACGTGTTCCAATTCCTGGTAATGGTTGGGCTCCATAATTAGTTTGTAATATGCTTATATCAGCATTGGGGTGATGCACTATACGTCTGACTTGCGTAAATCTTTTAGTACCGGTTTGGAGTGCAATCTTTTCACAACCATCTGCTACATGGCGAGCTGTAACCCATATTCCGTCTTTTGCAACTGAAAAAGCGGTGCCAGTCGAGGACTTTTTTGTATCCTCCAAGGTAATGGATAAGACAGGTCCTGCTGAGGGTGGCAGTGGTTGGTTTCTTGGTGGTTTGACTGTTTCTATTGGTGGACGACGTATCGCATTAGACTGGTCGTTTCCGAAAGGAGAGTATTTTCCCAATAAGGCAATTACTATCAGGGTGCAGACGGCTAAAATATCCCAAATACGCATAATTGTATGAAGTATCTATCCGGCGATGGCGGCGGCGTTAATAAACGCGACAGATAACTTGACCGCTATGACAAGAATCGAAGCGCCCATTTCATCCGCCTCAATTCTTTTTGGTAGATCTTTAAGTAAAAGATCTGCTAATCGAAAAGCCAGCAGTTGAATTACCAAGGCTACTAATCCCCAAAGAATAATATCTAGTAAGCCTACGCTTGTCGCCATACAAAATGCTAACGGTATGGCTAGGCCTAGTATAGCCCCGGCAAAGGAGCTGGCTGCGGCGGAGTTGCCCTGACGAATTAGTTTTATCTCATCCCAGGGAGTAATTAATTGGTAAACCCAAATACCGATGCCAAGCATTGCCATTGTGACCGAAAAATGCAAAAGCAGGGTTGGAAAACCATTTAAGAGGCTTTGTAAAATTGGGTCCATTGTTTTTCTGGTCCTATCTTTCTAATAAAAACATTTTTAAAAAATTTATAACTGCCTGCCATAAAATTATGGTGGTTTCTAATTCAAACACATTCTTAGACGAAATGATAAAACTTGAAAATACTCCGCTTCTTTCGTGGCGTCTATTAATGAAGCAAGCTAGATTAGTAAAAATTATGGAGAAAAATATGGCACTCAAAGGCGTTCGTTTTATTCCTTATAAAGAAACCTTAAAGCTTCTAAGCGTCGAGGAAGCAATGCAAATATGTGAAGACGTATATAAAATGCATGCAGCCGGAACGGTTCAATGGTCTGAGCCATCTTCTTGGAAGTTAGACGCAGACGAGCCATATTATAACCATTGGCATGTTAAAGGAGTACTCCTAAAGGAAATTCCTACCACTGGGGTACGAATGTATAATTATTATGATGATGGTATTCGTAATACAGTTGGGCAACTTGAATGCGCGCGTTATATAATGTTAGCCGATCCAATGACCGGCCATGCGCAGGCGATAATTGAAGAACATTGGTCATATGCGATCCGAAGTACCGCAGCGGCTATTTTACCACTAAAATGGTTGGCACCTGACAACCCGCGCGTTCTTGGACTAGTTGGTATTGGAACAATGGGCGTTAATTGCCTCGCTTGTCTTCGGACAATGTTTGAATTTGAAAAAATTATTTGTACTTCGCGTCGAAAAGAGACCCGTGAAGCTTTTGCGAAAAAATGGTCAAAGGAATTAGGAATACCCGTTGAACCGGTAGATACAACGGAGGAAGTTGTTCGTGCAGCTGACATTGGTATTGGGGGCACGACCTCCACTGATATAATTGCCCAAGAAGAATGGGTAAAGTCTGGAGCAACATATATCTCGTTAGCGAGAAGAGAAATGGATCCCGCAGATTGGGCTGCCTTTGATAAGGTGGTTATTGATGGATGGGATGTAAACATCGTCACTAAAGAGTTTCGCGATATGATTGAGGTTGGTCAGTTTACTCGCGAGCAATTGCACGGGGAAATTTGTGATGTGGTAACAGGAAAAGTATCCGGGAGACAAAATAAGGAGGAAAGAATTTTGATTCATACAACAGGCCTAGTTTCTCAGGATATTGCTGTCTGCCATCATATTTATCAAAGAGCTAAAGAACAGGGTGTCGGTATTGTTCTACCGCCAACAGATGCATAACTTGAAGTAAAAATTATTGTTTATAACCCTATGTATTTTCAACACGATGGGTAGATAGAAGGGGGTCTCCGATGGCTTCTGCACGTTCAAGCTTGCGGCAGTAATATTCCCAAAAAACTGGAACATTACGTTCCTGACCCTTGATCTTTAGAGCCTGTTCATCGTCACTTGGATACGACCATTCAAAACGAGTGCTGCTGGTTTTGACAAATTCTTCACAGGCTGCCTCTTGAGCCGTTGCAATAACAAGCGCATGTTCAACCGAGGTGCCACATGCGACTACACCGTGATTCCGCAGAAACATACAATAGCTGTCGTCCAGAATAGTAGCAGCTTCCCGCCCGGTCTCCAATTTAACGATTAATTCGGACGAACCTTCATAGCGGGGCGGAGGTTTGGGAAAGAATATTTGCTGATAACCAGCCGGACGCATTGGTTCGACGCTTGATGATACAACGCAACCATACAAGGGGTGGGTATGAATTGCTGCGTTTATATCTTTCCGCGCATCAAAAATAGCAGCGTGAATGGGCCATTCGCCGTGACATCGGCCTTCCCCCGAGTAAATAGTACCGTCTAAACCAATATTGAAAAAATCCTGGTAATCGAAAACCTCCCCAAGGGAAATGTATGATCTTTTAATCCACATTCCCTTCCCGTGGGGGTCGCGAACACTTGCAAAACCCAAGGTCCTATCCCCATGTCCTTCAATTTCTAAAATTCGACAAAGCTTTATAAGTTTATCCAGCTCTCTTTTAACTTCGGCGCTCAACGTCGGGGGGGTAAGATTCTCTATCATTTATATTCTCCTGCCAAACTCCATGAAACTTGATCCAACGTCTGGTTACTAGATGGAAAACCTATGACCTGTTGTTAGAAATTTTTAGTTAATGCAGATTTAATAGGCTTTAGTAACGTTAATTAAATAAAAGCTCAACGTGCTCCTTAAAAAATTATTTAAAACTATACTGGATGCCTTGCTTCGTTAACCGAGCGATAGGATAATGACTTAAGTCGAAAACTGTTTTTCTTTTGATAGGGAGTAAGTAATGGGAAAA
>PBWY01000073.1 GCA_002727395.1 Rhodospirillales bacterium
AGCCTAGTTCGTCAAGATCAAAGGGTTTTGGAAGATACTCAAAAGCGCCTTTTTCAGCAGCTTTTATAGCTGTCAGTATGTTAGTTTGTGCACTCATAACAATAACTTTTAGATCTGGTCTGAGACTTTTTAAACGGGGAATCAAGTCAAAACCATTTATATCTGGCATTACAACATCTGTTATTACAATGTCGCCCTCACCGTCTTCTATCCATTGACATAGTGTGGCCCCGTTTCCAGTAGTTCGAACAATATTTCCAGAGCGGGACAACGCCTTCTCTAATACCACCCTAATCGAACGGTCATCATCTGCTATTAATATGTTAGCAGGGCTAACCATTTTCAGACTTCTCCTAAAATAGGCTGATCCACGATTGGAAAATACGACCGAAAGGTTGTACCACGACTATCAGAGTCAAATTCAACAACACCACCATGATCATGTATAATTTTTCCAACAAGCGCTAACCCCAACCCAGTTCCACCAGCCTTGGTTGAAACAAAAGGGTCAAATACATTAGAATGAAGATCCTCTGGAATACCCCTGCCATTATCAGTAATAGAAACTAAAAGCGGCGTATAAATTTTTTTCCTACTCTCAGGAGTTGTAAAACTAACGCCTCGCTGAAAAGCTGTTTCAAAAATGACTTTACCATTCTCGTCAGAAATTGCTTCTACTGCGTTTTTGACCAAATTAAGAAATACTTGAATTAACTGATCTTTATTTGCCCAAATCATCGGCAGAGAAGGGTCAAAGTTTGTTTCAAATATAATGGTGCCGGGGAACTCTGCCTTGGCTAGTGCATGAACACGATCTAGTACCTCGTGAATATTTATTTGCTCTCTCCTGATGGGTCCGTCATCGCCAAATACCGACATTTGATCTACTAAATTACAAATTCTATCAGTCTCTTCCTTAATCAATTCCGCTAGACCCCGGTCCCCAGTATCGACAATTTTTTCAAGCAATTGCGCAGCACCCCTTATCCCTGACAAGGGATTTTTTATTTCATGAGCGAGCATCGCACCCAGGGCTGTAACCGAACGCGTCGCGCCTCTATGAACAAGTTGCTTTTCCATTTGTTTGGCAGCCCCATGCAAGTGAAAAACAAGAACCACTTTGTCTTTATCATCCAATAGAGGGGAAACGTGCACGCTGGCCTTAGTTGAAATACCTAGACGAGAAGACACATCAACATCATGTTCAAAAACACTATAACCACTCATTTTAGCCTGGTTAACTAGGGATATTATCGGACTATCTTCATTAAAAACCTGCTCGAGGGTGTTTCCGATAATTGAGGTTTTTCCTTTTTCTAAAAATTGCTCAGAAGCGATATTAACATAGCTTACAAAATTATCAGAATTTACTACTATTACAGGAAAAGCTAATGAATCTAAGACAGAACTTTCTTCCGATAGATTCTTAATTTCTACGCCCACGCCTGGACCCATAGGCATTTAATTATCGAACCTCCTTCACTGTTAAAACAGAAGAAAAATATTGGTCTATTAAATTCAACGCATCTACTACTGTAGGAATCTTATTTATTTTAGCTCGGAATTCTGCCGAATTTGGCAAACCTTTCGTGTACCAAGCTACGTGTTTTCTTGCCATGCGCATTCCCGTATAACTGCCGTAATGGTGCAACATATCCAGATAGTGATTTCGAACAATTTGATATTGTTCACTCAAACAAGGATCTGGAATAGTTTTTCCAGTCTTTAGAAATTCAATGATTTGCGCTAGGAACCATGGCTTGCCATAGGATCCACGACCCACCATCACACCGTCTGCTGCGGATTTAAGGAGGATCGATTTAACATCACCTAGGTTTGCAATGTCCCCATTAGCTACTACTGGTATTGATACGACCTCTTTGACCATAGAGATAAAATCCCAGTCAGCAGAACCATTATAAAATTGGCAGCGAGTTCGTCCGTGAACAGTAATCATCTGAATGCCAACCTCCTCCGCAATTTTGGCCAAAATAGGTGCGTTACGATTTTGATCATCCCAACCGGTTCGCATTTTCAATGTTACTGGAAGCCCAACAGCTTTTACCACAGCTTCTAATATATTGGCCGCCGTTAATTCATCTCTCATTAAGGCAGATCCAGCGTGACCGTTTACCACTTTTTTTACCGGGCAACCCATATTGATGTCGATTATTGCGGCACCTCTATCCTCATTAAGCTTGGCCGCCTCTGCCATAATTTTCGGTTCACATCCCGCCAATTGCACGGACATAGGAAACTCTTCGGCACAGCTGGATGCCATTCTCATCGTCTTCTTGTTTTGTCTGATCATGGCTTGACTGGCTATCATTTCCGATACAACAAGCCCTGCCCCCAAGCTTTTCACTAGACGTCGAAAGGGTAAGTCGGAAACACCAGACATTGGTGCCAAGATCACCGGAGATTCGAGAGTAACATTACCAATTTTTATGCTCACAAAATATACACCAACTAGTCTCTGCCTAATATTTGAGCGAAAGTACTTTATATAAACTAATTATTACAACCAATTTTTCATTTAATTAACCGAACACAACTAACAAACTTATGGTAAATTAAATTATTTCTGACAAATTTCTCTTTCGTCGGTTAGAATAAACTCGGACCAACTTTTAATTAAAGTGACCTCAATGACAGGTTGTATAGCTCTCATACTCTCAGGCGGAAGTGGCGAACGTTTCGGTAATGTTTTACCTAAACAATATTTAGACATAGGAACACAAACAATAATACGGCATGCGGCAGAAGTTTTTTATAATCATCCGAAAATTGATAATATCAGAGTAGTAATTCGGCCACAGGATAAAAACATTTATCAAAAATCTTTCGATGGGTTTGATATTTTAGAGCCAGTTGAAGGAGGAAAAACACGTCAGGAATCCGTAAGGTTTGGCTTGGAAAGCCTTGTAGAACTCGACCCCGATATAGTACTCATTCATGACGGTGCGAGACCATTCCCTAGTCATGATCTACTTACAAAAACTATCGAAACATTAGAATACATGCCGGCTGTGATACCGGTTCTAAGAATTTCTGAAACCTTAAAAAAGGTAGATCAAACAGGATCTCTCGTAAAAGAAACTATCGATCGGGATAATTTATTTAGGGCACAAACTCCTCAGGGATTCAAATTTAAATCTATACTTGAAGCACATCGAAAGAATTCGAAACAACAATTCACTGATGACGCCGCAATCGCTGAAAAAGAAGGCCTTGAGATAGGTACGGTCTCCGGAGAGGTTGAAAATATAAAAATTACAACTCAAGAAGATTATAAGCTGTTAGTAAAAATGCATTATCAATTAAATGGCACCATACATGTAGGTACGGGATTCGACGTACATCCATTTAGTGAAGGCAATCATCTAGTTCTCTGTGGTGTAAAAATTCCATATAAACAAAGTCTAAAGGGTCATTCAGACTCAGATGTAGCAATACATGCAGCAACCGATGCCATTCTCGGCGCTATTGGTGAAGACGATATTGGAAAGCATTTTCCATCTGAAGACAAAAAATGGAAGAACACGCCATCCTCAATCTTTCTGCAACACGCTTTGTTTTTAGTGAACGAACTAAATGGAAGGGTTAATAATCTCGATGTAACCATTATTTGTGAAAAACCAAAAATTGGCCCCTACCGAAAACAAATGCGTGAAAAACTCTCAAAAATTCTCGCCTTACCGGTTACATCTGTTAATGTTAAGGCTACAACAACAGAAAAACTTGGTTTTACAGGACGCGAGGAAGGAATAGCCGCTCAAGCAATTGCCACGGTTTTCCTTCCAATTAGGTAGACCACGATTATGAAAAATTCTGGGATTAGTAATCAAAAACCTAAATCCTTTGAACCGGTTTCCCTTATTTCAACGTGTATCGGAATAGGTTATTTACCCTTTGCCCCGGGTACTTGGGGTTCACTAGCGGCACTGCCCATATCGTGGTTAGTTTTGCTACACGGGAGCAGAGGTCTCTTATTAATCACTTCGATCGCCTTATTCTGTATAGGTGTTATGGTCACTAACTTCTATGAAAGACGTTGTGGCACCTCTGACCCGGGGTGCATCCTCATAGATGAGTTTGTAGGACAGATGTTAGTTCTATGCGTGGCGTCACCTGATTTAATCCAATTTATACTTGGCTTCACCCTATTTCGTGTAATGGATATTTTTAAACCCTGGCCGGTATCAATAGTGGATAAAAATATCAAGGGTGGCTTTGGAATAATGCTGGATGACATCGTCGCAGCAATTTACGCGGCAATTGTATTACATTGTTTTATTTGGATTACGAGTCATTAAAAATGCTTAACAATGAAATTCTTACACATGCTATTAAAACAATTGAGATCTGCAAAAAGGCCGATTGGAAACTTTCTACCGTTGAATCTTGTACTGGCGGTCTCATTACTGCATACCTGACATCTGTTTCTGGTTCTTCCGACGTCGTTGACCGCGGATTCACTACTTATAGTAATGAAGCAAAAAATGAGCTAGTTGGTGTACCTTTGGAGACGATTAAAAGATACGGAGCGGTAAGCGAACAAGTGGCACAAGCCATGGCCGAGGGAGGGTTAAAAAATTCGGTATCTGATATCGCTATTTCTGTTACAGGTATTGCCGGCCCTGGTGGTGGAACAACAGAAAAACCCGTAGGACTTGTGCACTTCGGATGCGCCACACGATTAAAGGACACCCTTACATTTCATGAAATATTCGAGGGTGACAGAGAAGAGGTCAGATCAAAAACTGTTTTAATGGCTTTAAAGTTAGTTCAAAAAGCACTTATTTAACAATTATCTTCATCGTACATTTGATGTGCCCTTTTTTCAAAAGCACCAACCATACTGCTGATGGCTTCATCAAAAATGGGTCCTATTACTCCCCTCAGTAATTTTGATCGAAATTCAAAATCGATAAAGAATTCTATCTCGCACCCGTTGTTTATTGATTCAATTTTCCAGTTATTTATCAGGTATTTAAATGGACCTTTTTGATACTCTACTTTAATATTATCAGGCTCGTTAAAAATTACTTTAGAGGTGTAAACCTCCTTAATCCATTTGAAACCAACTAAAAGGTCAGCATAAACGAAGTTTTGTTCGCGCTTTGAAACTCGAGCACCAACACACCAAGGTAAAAATTCAGGATATTTTTCTACGTCTGCAATTAAATTGAAGATTTTGTCTCTTGAATAAGGTAAAATCCGTTTTTCAAAATGTTTAGGCATGCTTTCTTAAAATATTGTTTTGTTTTTGTGCTTTAGCTTTTAATAACTTTTTAAAGTCATCATCTGCATGATAGGAGGAACGAGTTAATGGCGTGGCCGAGACACAAAGGAACCCTTTAGACACTGCGATTTCTGTTAATTTTTGAAACTCATCCGGTTTATAAAATCGATAAACCCCATGATGTTTCGGTGTTGGCTGAAGATATTGGCCAATGGTAATAAAATCGACACCTGCAGACCGCATTTCATCCATCACTCCATAAATTTCATCAATCTTTTCACCTAAGCCCACCATTAATCCCGATTTAGTAAATATCATAGGATCTAAATATTTTACTTGCTTTAAAATTCCTAAGGAATGAGAGTATTTCGCCCCGGGCCTAACAGAAGGATATAACCGGGGTACTGTTTCAAGGTTGTGATTAAAAATATTAGGACCTGACTTTACGACGGTTTCTATAGCACCTTTTTTTCTTAAGAAATCGGGCGTCAAAATCTCAATAGTAGTGTCAGGAGAAACTTGCCGGATTCTTTGAACAACCGCGGAAAAGTGAAATGCTCCCCCATCATCGAGGTCATCGCGATCTACTGAGGTTATGACCACATGCCTTAAAGCGAGTTTGGACACTGCATCGGCAACTCTAGCGGGTTCATTTATATCCACACCATCTGGTCTTCCGGTCGCCACGTTACAAAAAGCGCAAGCCCGTGTACAAACATCACCCAATATCATCACAGTGGCATTCCTTTGTTCCCAACATTCACCTATATTTGGACAGGCAGCTTCTTCACAAACGGTATTTAATGACAAGCTTCTCATTATATTGCGGGTTTCATTATATTGTCGTGAATTTGGAGCCTTAACTCTTATCCACTCGGGAATCTTCGGAGAAATATTATCCGGTTTATTTATTTTTTCCGGGTGCCGAATAGAATTATATTTTTTTTTATGCAGACTCATAATTAAATTTCAGTTTTTTAAATATGTATGGCACGCTCAAAAGCTTCCAAAACAGATTCATGCATCGACTCGGATATTGTAGGATGAGGGAATACAGTATGTATTAAGTCTTCTTCTGTAAGTTCTGAAGAACGGGCAATAACATAGCCTTGAATCATTTCTGTTACCTCCGCACCAATCATATGGGCGCCTAGCAATTCTCCCGTCTGAGCATCAAATACAGTTTTTATCAAACCCTCATCGGTACCGAGAGCAATAGCTTTACCATTAGCTACAAGTGGAAATCGGCCAATTTTTACATTATACCCAAGTCCAATTGCTTTTTCTTCAGACAAACCGACGCTCGCAATTTGTGGCCGACAATATGTGCAACCGGGAATTTTCGAAATATCTAAGGGCTTACTCTCAAGACCAGCAATATATTCAACACAAATGCTTGCTTCGTGACTTGCCTTGTGGGCGAGCCAAGGTGGCCCGACCAAGTCCCCTATAGCAAATATCCCCAATTCAGCGGTTTCCTGCCATTTGTTAACAACTAAATGTGAGCCCTCCACTTCAACAGCGGTTTTTTCCAAGCCTAAAATTTCTGTATTACCAACAATTCCTACCGCAAGTATTACATTGTCAAATGTTTGAGTTTTTATATTTCCTTCAATTTCGATCTCTGCCTTTACCTCCCTTTGATTTGACTCCAATGACTTGAGGGTAGCACCGGTATGAATTAGCATCCCTTGGTTCTCAAATGAATTTCGCGCTAACAGAGATATTTCCCTGTCCTCCGCAGGTAGAATCCGATCCATAACCTCTATTATCGTAACGCTCGCGCCGAGGTCACCATAAAAACTAGCAAATTCCATTCCAATCGCACCGGATCCGACTACCAACAATGAATTCGGCATGGAATTGGGAACCATTGCATCACGATAATTCCATATCCTTTTACCGTCTGTCTCTATACCTGGCAGGCTACGAGGACGTGCACCGGTCGCAAGAATTATGTTTTTACAATTAAGGTTGTTATTTTCGCCGTTTTGGTCCTTAACACAGACAACTCCGGGCTCTATTATTCCTCCTTCGCCGGGAATTACATGAACATTGTTTTTATTCAGAAGGTGTTCAATGCCGTGATTGAGTTTTTTGGCCACGTCACGCGAACGTGAGACAATTTTGTTCAAATCGAAGGAAATATTTTCAGTCGTGATACCCAGTTCATTCGCATTTTTCAAAGCGTGATAAATCTCAGAGGTACGAAGGAGAGCCTTGGTTGGAATGCACCCCCAATTTAAACATACTCCTCCAAGATGGTCGCGTTCTACCAAGGCAGTCTTCATACCCAGTTGAGAAGAGCGTATAGCAGCAACATAGCCACCCGGCCCTCCACCAATAACAATAATATCAAAACTCGTATTGGCCATTTTATTTATAGTCTTTCGATACCTATGAAGATTAATGAATACATCTTATGTTTTAAAAAACTAGAGCAACATTTCAGGCGGATATTCAAGGAGCCTCTTAATAGCCCCCAAAAGTTTGGCACCTATAACTCCATCAACAACCCGATGATCGCAGGAAAGGGTACAGGTCATTACTGTGGCCGCCTTAAGTTTATCTTCCCTGACTACAGGTCTTTTCTCACCCGCCCCAACAGCCAAAATACAGGCCTGTGGTTCATTAATAACAGCGTCAAACTGTTTTATCCCAAACATTCCAAGATTTGAAATGGTAAAGGACCCACCTTGATATTCTTCAGGTTTTAAATCACCAGCTCTTCCTCTTTCAGCCAAACTCCTCATTGTTGAAGATATTTCTGCCAAGCCCATTTCATGGGCGTTACGAACAATTGGAGTAACCAGTCCGTCTTCCAAGGCAACGGCGACAGAAATATCAGCAGTTTTGTAGACCCTCATTTTACCATCACCCAACCAGCTAACATTTGCCTTAGGCACCTCCATCAAAGCCAAAGCACAGGCTCGAATTATGAAATCATTTATAGAAAGCTTATTCTCTTCGCGTCGTTCATTAAGAGATGACATAACATTGATTAATTCATCTATTTCACAATCAACACTCAAATAAAAATGTGGCACGGTTGATTTAGAATGAACCATACGTTCGGCTATAACTTTTCTCATCGAATTCAATTTCACATCTTCAAAACCAGATGTTAAATCCGCTCCGGTCCGCTGTTGTTCCTTATTTGATAGACGTTTTGCCCTATCAATATCTAATTTAATGATACGGCCTTGAGGGCCAGTTCCATTTATAGAGTTTAAATTTATACCTGATTCACCAGCCAAACGACGTGCGAGAGGGCTCACAAATAAACGACTACTCCTAGTCTCTTTATCCTCAACAACTAAATCCTTAATTTGTTTTTGAGGCTGGTTACCCTCTAGGTCGGTCTGCATAATTCTTCCGTGTGGTCCACTGCCACTTAAATTCGAAATATCTATTCCTTCCTGCTCGGCAATTCTCGCTGCAACAGGAGAAATTTTGGTTTTTTCTTGAGCTTCTGCTTTAGGTTCGGTATCCGAACTGTCTTGGGTCTCAGAAAAAGTGATAGATTCTAAATCTTCGCCTTCTTCAAAAAGAATTCCAATAACCGTATTCACGGAGATATTTTGTGAACTGTTCGGCACAACTATTTTTCCGAGAGTTCCAGCGTCCACGGCTTCCACTTCCATTATCGCCTTATCTGTTTCAATTTCTGCCAAAACATCTCCGGGTTCTACAATATCACCTTCCGCCTTATGCCATTTAGACAAATTTCCTTCCTTCATTGTTGGAGATAAAGCTGGCATTAATATATTTATTGGCATAAACCTAACCGGAAGATGTTAATCCCGATAACAGACCGCTTTAACGGCCTCAACAATATTGCTTACCTGAGGCAGCGCTAGACTTTCAAGGTTAGCCGCATACGGCAGTGGCACATCGGCTGCGGTCACTCTTTTAACTGGAGCGTCCAGCCAGTCAAAAGCATGTTCGGTTATAACCGCCGATATTTCTGCTCCAATCCCAGAATAAGGCCAACCCTCCTCCACTGAAATCAATCTATTTGTTTTCTTGACTGACTTCACAATACATTCAATATCCAGAGGTCTGAGTGTTCTTAGGTCAATAACTTCCGCCTCTATACCTTGCTCAGAAAGAATTTTTGAGGCTTCGATTGATTTGTCTACCATCAACGAAAAAGCTGTAATTGTTACATCACTACCCTCACGAACTCGGTTGGCTTTACCGATCGGAATTACGTAGTTAGGATCTGTAGGAACTTCAAAACTGTGGCCGTAAAGCAACTCATTTTCTAAAAATATAATTGGGTTAGGATCTCGTATAGATGATTTTAAAAGTCCCTTCGCGTCCCCAGCACTCCAAGGCGAGACAACCTTTAAA
>PBWY01000074.1 GCA_002727395.1 Rhodospirillales bacterium
CCGTCCCTACTTTTGGCACTGTTGCAGAGGCTGATTTGGACCAGGTAACGCCAGCAATATCAAGGTGAGCCCACGCAATATCTTTATTGATAAAACGTTGCAAAATTTGTGCGGCGGTTATACTGCCGGCATCGCGCCCTCCAACATTTTTCATATCAGCTATTTGTGAACGAACCTGTTTGTCATAGCTATCACCAAGGGGCATATGCCAAACACCCTCACCTGTTGCTTCTCCTGCCGAGGACAGTTTTTTACCAAGCTGGTCATTATTGGTGAACATACCTGCATAGTGGTAGCCCAGTGCAATAATAATAGCACCTGTTAATGTCGCTAAATCAATCACGGTATGAGGCTTAAATTTTTTCTGGGTCCACCACAATGCATCAGCCAATACTAATCTTCCTTCTGCATCTGTATTGATAACTTCGATGGTTTTCCCTGACATTGTTTTCACCACGTCACCGGGTCGTTGTGCGGTACTTGAAGGCATATTTTCTACCAGTCCAACAACTCCGACGGCATTTACTTTGGCTTTTCGTGCCGCCAACGCATATAGAAGCCCAGCAACAACCCCGGCTCCTCCCATATCCCACTTCATATCTTCCATGCCGCCCGCCGGCTTTATCGAAATCCCTCCGGTATCGAATGTCACTCCTTTTCCGACGAAGGCTATAGGGCGCCTATCTTTTGATTTCGGAGCTCCATCCCATCTCATAGCTACGAGCCTAGGCTCATGTGCACTGCCTTGCGCAACACCAAGCAAAGCGCCCATCCCTAATTTTTTCATTTGTTTTTCATTTAGAACCTCTAACTTGACGCCAAGTTTCTTAAGCGCCTGCAACCTTTCTACAAAACTTATTGGGAATATTACATTCGCTGGTTCCGTCACAAGGTCACGTGTAAAAAACACACCGTCTAGAACACTTTTTAGGGGTGAAAAGAAACCCCGAGCGGATGATAAATCTTTTAACATGATGTTTACCGATACTAATGATTTTTTATTTTTTGGCTTTTCTTGAGTTTTGTATTTATCAAATCGATAGCTTCGTAGCATGCAGCCATATGCAATATGAGCTGCTAATTTCGGATTGCTAATTTTACGCCCTTTAATTTCACCTAAAAGAACATAGCCCGCCCTAGAGGAAGAACTAGACAATGCTTTAAAAATTGAACCGCCAATAGATTGAGCGGCAAGTTCATCGATATCCTGCAGTTTACCAATTCCAACTATGATGATTTTCTCGGCACAACTTTTGGGTGGAGTAAATATCTCTAGAATTTTCCCCCTTTCCCCTTTGAATCGACTAATCTTTAAAGCTCCCTTGACCACGCCAAGTGTCTCTGGACCTAAACCGGCAGCGCCGCTTGATAGTTTTTTGCCGTCACTCGTGAAAACCACATAAGCCCCTAGTCGTTTAAGAGTAGGGTCAGAAAAAATTACACGCATAGTTATTGACTCCGAATTTTCTAGATAAAAATTTACAAAACCTTCACGATCACTCTACTGGTTTAACCAATTCATAACAGATTTATTATCGTTAAAAATAAACCTGTTTATTGATATCTTAAACATTCATGCTTTTGACGATATATCTTGGTTAGCTCTTTGTTTCTATCAAATTTGTGACCTAATCCCAATAATAATTAAATATTTATATATTGACCGTACATAGCCCTATTATTAAATGATTTGTATATTTTCAAACAGAATTTCTGACTAGTAATTTTGTGACAAATGGTCGGAGAGATGACTATAGTGACAAAATGAAAAAAATTAATTGGTATATTTTTCGTCAGCTATTGGTGGCAACAATTATAGTTGCCTCTACACTCACATGTATGGTCTGGCTAACGCAATCACTAAAGTTCGTAGAAATGATAGTAAATCGTGGGCTTTCGATCACCCTTTTTCTAAATCTAACGATATTACTTTTGCCAAGTTTTTTAGCTTTTATTTTACCGATTGCCGTATTTACTTCCGTTATGTTCACATATAACCGCCTAATTATAGATAGTGAATTAGTAGTCATGAGAGCTAGCGGTTACAGTCATTTTATGATAGCAAGACCGGCTCTTTTATTGGCCACTATTACAACAATCACTTGTTTTACTATAACCACATACTTCCTTCCGGCTTCTTATCGAGAATTCAAGGATTTACAATTTTCTTTGAGAAATTCGTTGCCCACAATGTTATTACAGGAAGGCGTTTTTAATCATGTGATGGAAGGCATTACCGTTTATATCCGTAATAAAAAATCAACTGGTGAGTTGTCTGTTATCATTATACACGATGCACGATTAATTGAAAAACCAATAACAATGATGGCAGAACGTGGAATTATTTCTTCCGGTGCAAAAGGCCCTCGAGTTATGATGATTAACGGCAATCGACAGCAAGTGGACTCTCAAAATGGAAGGTTATCATTGTTATATTTTGACAAATACACTTTTGACATTGGAAAAAAGACTAAGGATCCGATAACACGCTGGAGAGAACCGCGTGAACGATATTTACCTAATTTAATAAATCCGAACCCTAACGTTCAGCAAGATATGCAATGGTACAACAAACTCGTCACCGAAGGACACCATCGGTTATCTATGCCGCTGCTTCCCTTAGCTTTTACCTTTGTGGGGCTAGCCTTGCTTCTTAGCGGTAGTTTTAATCGTAGAGGACAATTTTGGAGAATTTTTTTAGCAATTGGAATTATTATTTTATTAGAAACAAGTCATTTAGGGTTTAAAAATTTAGGTGAAAAAGCCATTCATTTAGTTTTTCTTATGTATCTCGTTCCTATGACGGCAATTTTGATTATTACATATTTTTTATGTAATTTAACATATAAAGGTAGTGCTAGTTCATCCAAAAACATTTCTGATCCAGACCAAAAATAATGCGACTACGTCCCACACTAGCAAGATACATTTGCCGCCAATTTTTAATTTGTTGGATTGGTTTCTTTATTGGTTTGATAATTTTAATAGGTTTGTTTGATACGATAGAAATTTTGCGCCGGACGTCTAGGTTTAATAATGTGACTTTCACAGATGTGCTGGCATTAGTGCTTTTTAAACTGCCCCATTTAGCACAAAGAGCTATACCCTTTACTGTTCTTTTTGGTGGAATGATGGCCTATTGGCGCCTAAATCGGCACCATGAGTTAGTTGTAGCACGTTCTTCAGGTATTTCTGCTTGGGAATTTCTTACGCCAGTTATAATCATCGCTATTATTATCGGCATTATTAAAATCACCATATACAGTCCGTTTGCATCAGCTATGATGTTTAGATTCGAACAACTACAATCACAAATTTTTAACAAACGCAGTCATGCGTCTATTTCAGAAAAGGGATTATGGATACGCCAGCAAATTACAGAGGGTAATTATATTCTTCATGCCCCTAAAATAAGCCCACCCTCAATGTCGCTTCAAAATGTGATTATATTTAAGTTTCAAGGTACTGAGAGATTTTCATCTCGTATTGATGCAGATACAGCTGAGTTGGGTCTAAAAAATTGGCATTTAAAAAATGTAAGGATCACAGCCCCTGAAAAACCCCTGAGAACACTTAAAACTCTATCGATTCCCACAAACCTAACACAAGAAAATATTCAAGATAGCTTTGGCAAACCTGAAACAATGTCTTTTTGGGCTCTTCCAAAGTTCATCAATATTTTAGAAAAAGCCGGTTTTCCCGGATTAAGGCACCGCCTTTATTGGCACTCACAGCTTGCGGACCCAGCCCTTTTATGCGCCATGGTTTTATTCGCTGCGGCATTCACCCTCAGACCGACACGCCGAGGTGGAATAACATTAACTATTATTACAGGCGTAATCTCTGGTGTGCTGATTTATTTTTCGACAGACGTGGCCTACGCCCTAGGCCTTTCATCAAGACTACCAGTGTTTCTTGCCGCTTGGAGTCCAGCCATTGTTGGAATTTTACTAGGGTCAGGTCTTTTGTTTCATTTAGAAGATGGGTAATTAAGTGCACAATTTTTATATTGCTTTCCTGTGCTGCTTTCTGCTCGTCTTCCAGAACTCATCAGTTAGTGCAAAACCTTTCAAATTTCAAACAAAGTCAGAAAAAACTGGCGATATTTTATTTAAAGCCAATAACCTCCGACATGAGAGAGAACTTGGATTAGTAATAGCAACCGGGTCTGTTGAATTGATTAAAGGTGAGCGTGTTTTAAGAGCCGATACGGTAAGCTACAACCAAAGAACAGATCTCGTTACAGCAACTGGAAACGTAGTTTTAATGGAATCGGATGGGAGCGTTTCTTTTGTCGATTACGCAGAATTAACTGGTGATTTCAAAAATGGCGTGGTCGAAAATATCAGAATCCTGATGTCAGATGGCGCACGCTTAGCGGCCGCAGGAGGTCGCCGAATAGAGGGAAATAAATTAGAATTACGGAAAGCCGTCTATTCACCTTGTCGAAGTTGTCCAAAAAAAAATAAAACTCCGTTGTGGCAAATTAAGGCTGTCGATGTTTTTCACAATAAATTAGACAAAAATATTGAATATCGTGATGCGTTTATGGAATTCATGGGTATTCCAGTTTTCTACACCCCTTATTTCACTCACCCAGACCCAACGGTGAAACGCAGATCCGGTCTATTGATCCCTAAATACAGCTCTAATAATATTTTAGGCGTTCGCTTAGAAACTCCGTATTATATTAATATTGCTGCTCACAAAGATGCAACAATTCGACCCATTTATACAACCAAGGAAGGACTTGTACTTGCTGGGGAGTTTCGACAAAGATTTAAAAACGGAGAAATCAGGCTAAGGGGCAGTGGTACGAACGGAACAAAAGTCTCAGGAGGAAAAGGGTTCCGCGGCCACTTCTTTACAGACTTTAAACATGACCTAAATAAAACTTGGCGTTCGGGTGGCGAAGTAAAACTTACCTCTGATGATACCTATTTACAAAGATATGGGTTTAAAGACTCAGACACCTTAAAAAGCCATGTTTTTCTCGAAGGGTTCCGCGGTCAAAATTACGCATCTATCCAAAGTTATTTTTGGCGTGGCTTACGGAACACTGATGACCCAGCTAAAATACCGTTAATACTTCCAATGTTTGAAGCAAATTTTCATACCCCTGTAGGGAACGGAAATGCCTTTTGGAAACTTGATGCTAACTTATTATCTTTGGAGCGCAGCGAAGGAGTAGATAGCAAACGTATTTCACTGAAAAACTCAATAGAATTACCCCACATAACGCCACTAGGCGATGTTTACCATTTTTATGGCTCTCTCCAAACAGATGTCTATCATAATAGCAAATATAAAAATTCTTCAACTTTCTCTGGTCGGGTTTTTCCTATGGTTGGAGTTGATTGGAGATTTCCTCTTTCTCAGGGCACACGTTTCGGTACGCAGTTAATCGAACCTGTAATTGGATTACAAATCGCACCTAATGGAGCAAATTCAGAAAAAATTCCTAACGAAGACAGCCAAGATATTGAGTTTGACGAAACGAACTTTTTCAGCCGAAACCGCTTCACCGGGCTTGACCGAGTAGAAGGAGGACAACGAGTTTACTATGGTTTGAAAATAGGAAATATTGGTTTTGAGACATACTCCACAGGGTTTATTGGACAAAGTTATCGTATCAGTCGCAATTCTGATTTCGCCGAAAATTCTGGGTTAAAAGAAAATTTCTCAGATATTGTGGGAGGCCTTTCCATTAGGCCTACAAAAAACACCGCTATTGAATATCGTTTTAGATTAGACAAAGACAATTTATCAGCCCGACGAAATGAATTTTCAGCCCAATCCGGTCCGCCACTGTTAAAGTTCAACTTGAACTACAATTTTTTTGATGAAGGCTCCGGCTCTGGCGAGTTTACAGATCGCGAAGAGATAACCTATGGATTTTCTTCGCAAATTTCAAAGGCTTGGTCGATAAATGCTTCTAGTACGAGGAATTTGCAATTATCCAATACCCTAAATCAAAAAATTGGTCTTAATTTTCATTGTGATTGTTTCACTATGAACCTTAACTTTGAACGAACATTTACAGAGGATCGTGACGTGAAACCTTCCGACACAGTTTTTCTTAAATTAATTTTTAAAAATCTAGGCACTCTCCATACTGAAAGTGGAGATGGCTAGCTCTAGTAAACTATGACATAACAACAATAAAACTGTTAAAAAGTAATTTTTATACCCGTAATAAAATGAAAAATATTTCTTTAATTTTGGCAGTGAGAAGGAATAAAACTGCAATTATATATTTTTTTTGGCTGTTTTTAGCCACGGTTTGCCCTAATGCCGATACCCATGCACAGAGCGTTGAACGAATTGCCGCCATAGTCAACGATGATATCGTATCTGCCTTCGACCTACGCGCTCGTCTAAAGGTTGTAATAGCCACCTCAGGAATACGTCCTTCTCGTCGCATTCAGGAAAAACTTAAACAACAAGTTTTACGAACATTAATTGACGAGAAACTTCAGTTACAGGAAGCAAAGAGAAGAAATATTTCTATTTCCAAAAAAAATATTTGGACGGCAACAAGATTACTAGAAAAACAGAACAAAATTAAACCAGGTAAATTTACAGCCTTTTTAAAAGAAAGAGACTTGCCTCGTTCCGCAATCTTTAACCGTATGCGATCACAAATAGCCTGGACCAAACTCATAAAAAGACGCTTAGTGCCGAAAATCACAATAGGAGATGATGAAATAGAAGAAATCCTTCGACGTCTGAAGGAACAGAAAGGACAATCAGAATTCAGAATTTCTGAAATTTTTATTTCACTAAATAATGATAAACGCGAACTTGACACTAAAAGGTTTTCACAAAGGTTAATCGATGAAATAAAAGCAGGAGCTAATTTTCAAGCCATTGCAAGACAATTTTCTGCAGCTGCCTCAGCATCGACTGGGGGAGACCTTGGTTGGTTACACGAAAATGTTTTGGAAAAAGACCTTGCTCTTACTGTCAAAAATATGAAGAAGGGCGAAATTTATGGTCCTATCCGCACACAGAATGGGTTTCAAATTTATCGCTTAGTAAATAAAAGAAAAATTTTAGAGGCCCCGCCTGGCGACGCTATCGTAGACCTGCACCGCATTACGCTTTCAATCAGTAAAAAGAATTATGAAAATGATTACTTAAAACAAATGAAAAAAGCAAAACATATTAGTGAAAATACTTTTGGTTGTGAGGAAATGGAGAAGATAGCTAGGGTATCTAATCCAAAAGCAAATTTCGTATTTGAAAAATTAGTTTTGAAGAACCTAAACAATCCATTACGCAGTATAATCCAGGATTTGAAAATACAAAGGGCAAGTAAACCCTTGATTACAACCGAAGGTATCTCGGTTTATATGGTGTGCCAAAAGACTTTACCACTCACTTATTTACCAAGTAAGAAAATAATAAGAAAGCGTCTAATGCGACAAAAGTTATCAGTTCTCGTGCGCAGATATATGCGGGATTTAAGATCTGCAGCCGTAATTAATATTAGAATATAAACTCGACATGATTAGTTTTCAGCCACCAATAGCTATTACCATGGGCGATCCAGCCGGGATTAGCGGTGAAATTACAATAAAGGCATGGCTAGACCTTCATCATTGCTCTAAACATTCTTTTTTTGTAATAGATGATCCAATTCGTCTAAAAACAGTCGCAAAAAATTTAAATATTGATCTACCCTTAAGGCTCATTCACAAAGCAGAGACTGCGAGAGAAGTATTCACTGATGCACTGCCCATATTGTTAGAAGAGCTAAATGACGATGTGACGCCCGGAGTGCCAAATTCTTCAAATGCGTTCAATGTCATCAGTTCTATTGATAGAGCTGTAGAAGCGGTTATGTTGGGTGAAGCCAGTGCGGTGGTGACTAACCCTGTGCACAAGGCCACTTTATATAAATCGGGATTTTCTTCTCCCGGTCATACGGAACACTTGGCAAAGCTAACAGGAGTACAAACCACCCCGGTTATGATGTTAATAACAAAACTGCTTCGAGTAGTTCCCGTAACTATCCATTTATCGTTACAAGAGGCGATAAACACATTATCTACCGATAAAATAATAGAATGTATCCACACAACCAATTCCGCTCTGAGAACTGATTTTGGTATAGAACAACCTAAATTTGCATTGGCTGGATTAAATCCCCACGCTGGTGAAGGGGGCCATTTAGGAAGAGAAGAAATCGAAATCATAACGCCAGCTATAAATCTGCTAGTAGACCAAAAAATTAATGTAAAAGGTCCCTTTGCGCCTGATACAATTTTTCATGCTGATTTTAGTAAAAATTTCGATGTTATTATTTGTATGTATCATGACCAAGCTTTGATCCCCTCTAAGATTTTAGATTTCAACGGCGGTGTTAACATTACTTTGGGTTTACCAATAATCAGAACTTCACCAGATCATGGAACGGCCTTTGATATCGCTGGCAGTGGCAAAGCAGACCCGCAAAGTTTGATTAACGCTATTAAATTTGCATGGGAAATGGCAGAAAATAAAAAAAATAGAACTGATAATATCGTTGTTATATAAGAATAAGCACCCATACCAACTACCGCCTTTACGTGATGTAATTGCCAAATTTGACCTCAGTGCAAAACACTCCCTAGGCCAAAATTTTTTACTTGATCTGAATTTAACACGACGGATTGTACGTGAAGTAGGAAACCTGAAAAATCAAGTTGTACTAGAAATTGGGCCTGGGCCAGGAGGACTTACCCGTGCTCTTCTTGAAACAGAGGCAAAAATGGTTTTTGCCATTGAAAGAGATCAAAGGTGCGTAGCTGCACTTTCTTATTTGAATGTTTATTTCCCAGGTAGGTTAAGGGTTATAGAAGCTGACGCACTTAATTTTGATTTACTCGAAGTTATAAATAAAAGCAAAATAACAATTGTGGCTAACCTTCCTTACAATATCTCGTTACCAATTCTCATTAGTTATCTTAAGAAAATCAATAAAATAAATAGTATGACGCTTATGTTTCAAAAAGAAGTGGCGGACAGATTAACAGCAAAGCCCGGCAC
>PBWY01000075.1 GCA_002727395.1 Rhodospirillales bacterium
AAATTTACAAAGCTTACTGCAGTGGCAGCTCCGCTGCCGATTGTTAACTGTGATACCGATAAAATCATTCCCGCAAGGTTTTTGAAAACGCTTACTCGGACCGGCTTAGGAATAAATTTGTTTGACCCCTTACGCTACGATCCTGATTCAGGCGAAGAAAATCCCGATTTTGTATTGAACAAAAAGGCTTATCGTAATGCGGAAATTCTTATTGCAGGTCATAACTTTGGGTGTGGGTCTTCACGAGAGCACGCACCTTGGGCGTTACTAGATTTTGGCATCCGTTGTGTAATATCCACGGACTTTGCTGATATTTTTTATAATAATAGTTCCAAAAATGGCATTCTGTTAATCAAGGTAACTCCTGACGAGCTAGAGAAATTAATGGAAGGAGCGGAGCGTGGCGCAAATGCGACCATGACCATTGATTTAGAAAATCAGGAAATAACCAATTCGGATGGAGAAATAGTTTCATTTGAAATGGATTCTTTCAAGAAACATTGTCTGCTTAACGGGTTGGATGATATTGGTATTACTTTGCAAAAGGAAACTTCAATTTCCAGTTTTGAAGAAAAACAAAAGGCCGCAGAGCCTTGGCTTTATGAATAATGCTCGACTATCCGATGCAAATTGGGGCGAACCGTTTGGTTCGCCCTTTCTTTTTGAAATTTTAAGAGGCTCCCATAATCAGCGCTCTTGTGATAGAGCAGCGGTGGAAAAAATAAGTGTCGAAGGAAAATGAAATGATTGCCAATAAAAAGGTATTGATGTTAGCCGGGGATGGTATTGGGCCAGAAGTGATGGTTCAGGTCAGCCGAGTTATGAAGTGGATGGAGAAGCATAACCGGGTAAGCTTTGATGCTGAAGACGATATTATCGGTGGTGTATGTATAGACAACCATGGAGTTCCAATAAAAGACGAGACCATAGAGTCAGCAAAAACTGCCGATGCAGTTTTGCTTGGAGCAGTAGGGGGTCCAAAATGGGATGACGTTGATTTTGAAATACGTCCTGAAGCGGGTCTTCTTCGCATTCGCAAGGACCTTGGTTTATTTGCGAATTTGCGCCCTGCAATAGTTTTTGATGCTTTGGCTGAGGCTTCTAGTTTGAAAAGTGAAATTGTCAGCGGACTAGATATATTGATTGTACGTGAATTAACAGGGGGTATTTATTTTGGTGATCCGCGTGGTGTCGAGGATCTTCCTGGCGGAGGTAAACGCGGTTTCAATTCTTTAGTTTATACAACCGAAGAGGTAGAACGCATTGCGAGAGTTGGTTTTGAACTTGCAAGAAAACGCGGCAAGAAACTTTGCTCCATTGATAAAGCTAATGTTCTTGAAAGCACTAAAATGTGGCGTGAAGAAGTTATAAGAATTTCTTCAGACTATCCCGATATTGAGCTATCACATATGCTTGTGGATAATGCTGCAATGCAACTTGTTAGAGACCCAAAACAGTTTCATGTAATTGTTACAACTAATATGTTTGGTGACATATTATCGGATTGTGCCTCTATGGCGACCGGGTCACTTGGAATGTTGCCTTCGGCTTCTCTTGGGGCTCCCGATAATTCAGGTAAACGCAATGCACTTTATGAGCCGGTTCACGGTACAGCTCCTGATATTGCTGGTCAGGGAAAAGCCAATCCACTGGCGATGATGCTAAGCTTTGCCATGATGCTCCGTTATTCCTTCTATATGGAGGAGGATGCTAATAATGTGGAATCAGCTGTAAAGTTAGTTCTAGATGCCGGCTTACGAACCGGAGACATAATGTCTGATGGAAAAGAGCTAGTATCCACAGAAAAAATGGGTAGCGCGGTAATAGAGCAATTGGAAATATTAACGGCGTCGTGATTACAAAACTTCTTGTTGTAATGATTTGAAAAACATAAAGTTGGTTCATTAACCTTTGGAGCTTTTAACGATGAAATATATTTTAGGGGTTCTGACCTTAGGTCTTTTTATGAGTACGAATTTAACCCCAGTTACAGCTTGTAGCGGGACACATAGTAAAGCTGCCCATTCCTCCAAGATGGGTGGCGATAAGTTGTCACCTGCGATAACAACTAAACCCGTATTGAGGAAAAAAAAGGATTGAAATAAATAGGTTGGCGTTTTGATTTATTTACTAACAGAGATTCAATTTATTATAAAATTTAATGTCTTAGAGTTTATTGAAGTCAACCAGGGCAAAGCATAGTCGGTTACGTTGTCAGGCCCGATAAATAGGAAAATATTATGGGTTATAAAGTAGCTGTTGTAGGTGCAACTGGCAATGTGGGTCGTGAAATTTTACAAACTCTTTCAGAAAGAGCATTTCCAATCGATGAAATTGTGGCCCTTGCTTCTCAGAGATCGTCAGGCCGGGAAGTCTCATTCGGTGAAAAGGATATTTTGAAAGTTAAGCCATTAGAAGGCTTTGATTTCGGGGGTTTCGATGTTGGTTTGTTTTCTCCAGGGTCTAAAGTCTCTGCAAAATATGCTCCAAAGGCCGCAAAGGCAGGATGTGTTGTCATTGATAACACCTCTGAATTTCGAATGGACCCAGACGTTCCACTAATAATTCCCGAAGTTAATGCCGACGCAATTAAGCTGCATAGTAGAAGAAACATAATAGCTAATCCCAACTGTTCTACTATCCAAATGGTTATCGCGTTAAAGCCCTTGCATGACGCGGCAAAAATCAAAAGGGTAGTTGTTTCAACCTATCAGTCTGTTTCTGGAGCCGGTAAAGTTGCAATGGATGAATTGTTTAATCAGACACGAGGAATCTTTGTAAACGATCAAATCAATCCAAAAAATTTTACCAAACAGATAGCTTTTAATGTTATCCCGCATATTGATGTCTTTATGGATGGTGGGGACACTAAGGAAGAGTGGAAAATGCGCGTAGAGACAAATAAAATCCTTGATCCGGACATTAAGGTCAATGCGACTTGTGTTCGTGTTCCGGTATTTGTCGGTCACGCAGAATCGGTTAATGTGGAGTTATTTAATGAACTGTCTTTGGAGCAAGTACGGGGTCTACTTAGGGCTATGCCTGGGGTGACTGTCATTGATCATAGAAAGGATGAAGGCTATGTCACACCAGCTGAATGTTCTGGAGATGACATGGTCTATGTAAGCAGGATTCGTAAGGATAGCACCGTAAAACATGGTTTTTCATTTTGGTGTGTGTCTGATAATTTGCGGAAGGGAGCAGCGCTCAATGCGGTGCAGATAGCAGAGCATCTTTTTGGTGTACAACCGATTGAAACAGATGATTCAGCTGATAACTTTCTCAGTATGTCAGTAAAAACATCGGTTAAGTAGATGAGCTAAAACTCCTTGAAAAGATTTTAGTAAAGGTTTCATTAAGGCTATTTATAAAAAACCCCGACTTTTTAGGCAGTAAAACATTTATATCTCGTGAAGGTATTTAGATCGCGAATAGTTGACTTTGAAAAATATTTTTCATTAAGAAATCAATTTTATTTACCAAGGAAATTAAGCGACTTAT
Source organism: Rhodospirillales bacterium (assembly GCA_002727395.1). Taxonomy (GTDB): domain Bacteria; phylum Pseudomonadota; class Alphaproteobacteria; order MPNO01; family UBA2964; genus UBA2964. The sequence continues at coordinate 3,502 of PBWY01000075.1, forward strand.
TTATGCGTTGATAAATTATAAATTAACTCGGAGTCTGTTATGACTAATATAGCTAAACTAGTTGATCGTCCTCGCCGAAGCGCTATGTATACCCCGGGGGCAAATGTTAGAGCTTTAGAAAAAGGTCGTGAAGTCCCAGCCGATATTCTAATACTAGATCTCGAAGATGGGGTGTCACCAGAATCAAAAAGATCGGCTCGCGAGAATATTCTGCGCGTACTTGATGAGGGAGGTTACGGTGCACGAGAAATAGGCGTCAGGATTAACGGGGTTAATAGTGAGTGGTATGAAGAAGATGTTGAGGCCATTGCCGGCTCTTCCGCCAATATGATTGTTTTTCCAAAAGTAGAGATGGCAGAGAATATTGAAAATCTTGTAAATCTTATGGAGAAAAAAAATGCGCCTTCTGAAATGGGAATATGGTGCATGATAGAAACGGCGCGGGGAGTACTGAATGCAAATATGATTGCAGCTGCGCATGAAAAGGTTGAAGCGCTGCTTATTGGTTCGGCTGATTTGACAAAGGATTTAAGAGCCCAACATTTAAAAAACCGTATGCCTTTGATTACAAGTATTCAGCTTTGTATTTTGGCAGCCCGGGCTAATGGACTAACTATTCTTGACAGCCCTTTCTTCGATTTAACTGACGATGAGGGTTTTCTTGACTCCTGTCGGCAAGGACGAGAAATGGGATTTGATGGGAAAACGTTGCTCCACCCTAAAACGATAGACGGGGCAAATAAAATTTTTGGTCCTTCAGACCAAGAGATTGCTTGGGCCGGAAAAATAAAGGCGGCCCATGATGCAGCCGTCGCAGAAGGCAAAGGTGTGACACTTGTAGACGGTCAACTAATAGAGGCCTTACACGTCGAAGAGGCACAAAGGTTGGTTCGTATGGCAAATCTTATCAAGCAAATGGATAGGAATAGTGATTAGTCTGCAAAAGTTGTAATCTTTAATATTATGAAAAGATTTTCGGACATCCTGTAGATCAAAAATTATTTAATTTAGGAGTTGATAAAAGGTCGTTACTAGAGAGCTAATAATGCGCAGATAATTTTGCTTAAGTTTTAAAAACTTATCCACGTTGTTGTTAGTTGATTTATTCACTGTAAATTGGCTCTAAAATTGGTAGTTTTCTTGTGAATAAGATAAATTTTCTATCATTATTCCTAGCATCATCGTTGGGGTTTTCAGAAATAATAGGGTTTTAGGTAGCGAGTTATTTACAAGTTGTGGCGATAAAAATTAGCTCCCTTTATATTTTTAAATACAATTTCGACCACCTAATTGACTAGTAGTGTATGTAGGGCTAAATAATTTAGTTAGAACTTGGCCATTGGGCTAAGTATAAATTAAACGTCTAAATAGGAAGAGTATAATGGATCCGCGAGGACGCCCGCTTTCTCCGCATCTTCAGGTATATAAGCCTCAGCTAACATCAGTTCTTTCTATCCTTCATCGCATAACAGGTGTTGTTATGGCATTTGGGACATTTGTTTTTGTCTGGTGGTTAGTGGCTGTCGCGTTAGGTGGGGAAGCTTATTCAATACTTCAGGATATTTTTAGTACTTGGTTTGGACGACTTTTATTATTTGGTTGGTCCTTTGCGTTATTCTACCACCTATGTAACGGTATAAGACACTTATTTTGGGACATTGGAAAAGGTTTTGACTTAACTACTGCATACCGCTCGGGTTGGATTGTTATAACAAGTGCTACAGTTTTAACCTTCGTTGTATGGATTTGTGCGTATACATCGATAGGGAAGTTACTATGAATTTACGCGGTTACAGTCAAAAATTAAGGGCTTTGGTATTTACAAAGGGTGGCGTTGCGCATTGGTGGGCCCAAAGATTTACCGCAGTTCTGCTTTTGCCTCTATTGATATGGCTTGTAGTAAATATACTCTATCTGTTTAGTGCAGATATTCAGGTCGTCAGCGAATGGATTGGCAGTCCTGTAAACGCAATTCTTCTAACTTTGTTCACCCTAGTTTTATTTCATCATGCTCAGCTTGGATTACAGGTTGTAATTGAAGATTACATTCATACATTTTGGCTGAGATCTTTTGCCATTGTTTCGGTCAAACTATCGCTAGCTATACTATGCATACTTTGTCTGGGTTCTATTATTAAAATTGTATTATTAGGTTAATATTATGGCCAAATTAAAAAAGGCATATGAAATAATAGACCACAACTATGATGTTGTGGTGGTAGGTGCCGGGGGAGCAGGGCTACGAGCAACCTTTGGGTTGGCTATAAAGGGTTTAAAGACGGCATGTATTACCAAAGTATTTCCAACTCGCAGTCATACTGTTGCGGCTCAGGGTGGTATATCTGCCGCACTTGGCAATATGGGAGAGGATGATTGGCGCTGGCACTTTTATGATACAGTGAAAGGTGCTGACTGGCTTGGGGATCAAGATGCGATAGAATACATGTGCCGGGAAGCCATGCCTTCGGTTATAGAGTTGGAACAATATGGAGTTCCATTCTCACGGACCGATGCAGGTACAATATATCAACGTCCTTTTGGTGGAATGACTACTGAATTTGGGGAAGGCCCTCCTGCGCATCGAACTTGTGCAGCAGCTGATCGGACGGGCCATGCAATTTTGCATACCCTGTATCAGCAATCATTAAGAAATCAAGCCGAATTCTTTGTTGAATATTTTGCGCTTGATTTAATTAAAGATGTCGACGGTAAAATCGCGGGCGTGATGGCATGGAATCTCGACGATGGAACAATGCACCGTTTTCGCGCTCAGACTGTGATCATAGCAACTGGTGGATACGGTCGTTGCTATTTTTCATGCACTGGTGCTCATACTCAAACTGGCGATGGGAGTGCAATGGTCTTGCGAGCGGGCCTTCCTTTACAAGATATGGAATTTATACAATTTCATCCGACAGGAATTTATGGTGCAGGGGCTCTGATTACTGAGGGAGTCCGCGGCGAGGGAGGCTACTTGACAAACTCTGAGGGTGAGAGATTCATGGAACGGTACGCCCCTCATGCTAAAGACTTGGCATCGCGCGACGTTGTAAGTCGGTCTATGACGATTGAAATGAATGAGGGCAGGGGGGTTGGGCCAGAAAAAGACTATATCCACCTTCATATTGAACACTTGGAACCGGAAGTTATTAATGAAAGACTTCCCGGAATTTCTGAAACTGCTAGAATATTTGCGAATGTTGATGTAACGCGCGAACCAATCCCTGTATTACCAACGGTTCACTATAATATGGGAGGTGTTCCCACCAACTATATGGGTGAAGCTGTTATTCCGGTGGGAGACGATCCAGACGTTATAGTGCCAGGCCTAATGGCGGTTGGAGAAGCAGCATGTGTTTCAGTTCATGGGGCAAACCGACTCGGTTCCAACTCACTGCTTGATCTGGTTGTTTTTGGTCGTGCTGCAGCAGATCGTTGTGCAGAAACCCTAAAACCGGGTGCAAATCAAGCGGATTTACCTGCTGATGCTGGTGATGCTGCGCTGGAGTGGCTTGATAATCGACGTTATGGAAAAGGCGATGTAACCACCGCAGAAATTCGGATAGAAATGCAGCGGGTAATGCAGGCTCATTGTGCGGTGTTTCGAACGGAGGAAGTGATGGCCGAGGGTGTCGATAAGATGGCAAAAATATGGTCAAAAAAAGATGATTTAAAACTTTCTGACCGCGGTCTGGTTTGGAATTCTGACCTTGTCGAAGCATTAGAATTTGATAATTTATTGCAGCAGGCAATGGTAAGTATACATGGAGCCATTAACCGCAAGGAAAGTCGTGGAGGTCATGCTCGTGAGGATTATCCCGATAGAGATGATGATAATTGGATGAAACATACTGTTGCATGGCTAGATAATGATGGAAAAACAAGTTTTGCATACAGGCCTGTGCATAACGAAACACTGACGGATGACGTTGAGGCCGTACCGCCGAAAGCTCGTGTGTACTGAGGGCGGAAATATTTGGAATGTACTTTTTTAAATGAGCTGTAGATTTTTTGTAGTGAGGGTAAGAAATGGCTGAATTTTCGCTTCCTGCTAATTCAAAAATTAAGACCGGGAAGATCCATAAAGCCCCTGAAGGTGCTACTGATATCAAGTCTTTTTATGTCTATCGATACAATCCTGACAGCGAAGAGAATCCTTGTGTTGATGTTTTTGAGGTCGATATGGGGTCCTGTGGGCCGATGGTTCTTGACGCTTTAATAAAAATTAAAAATGAGATGGACTCTAGTCTTACTTTTCGTCGGTCGTGCCGAGAGGGGGTATGTGGTTCTTGTGCAATGAATGTTGATGGCACTAATACCTTGTCATGTATTAAGGCTATAGATGAAATTGACGGAGACGTAAAAATTTATCCATTACCTCATATGGAGGTAATAAAAGACCTAGTTCCAGATCTTAAACATGCATACGCACAATACGCTTCCATTGAACCGTGGTTAAAAACCAATACTCCAGCACCGGATAAAGAACGGCTGCAAAGTCCAGAGGAGAGGGCTAAACTTGATGGACTCTGGGAATGTGTTCTGTGTTTTTGTTGTTCTACAAGTTGTCCTAGTTATTGGTGGAATGGTGATGAATATCTCGGTCCTGCGGCATTGCTTCAAGCTTATAGGTGGATTGCAGATTCTCGTGATGAGCAAACCGAAGAAAGGTTAGAAAAACTTGAAGATCCTTTTAAACTCTACCGTTGTCACACCATTATGAATTGCACCAAGACCTGTCCTAAACATCTCAATCCGGCAAAGGCTATTGGGGATGTAAAAAAACTTATGGTGGAGGGTTCTTAGAAAGTAACGTTAATTTTACTTTTCGAGTTCGGTTTAATTTGACCGTTTTTCTTGCGCTTTTCTCTTAAAACAGTTAGGAACCCGTCCAAATATAGTCCTTATAACTTAAAATAATATGAGATGTAGGAGTATTCATGGCACGTAATAAAATTGCGCTGATTGGCGCTGGAAACATCGGAGGTACTTTAGCCCATTTAGCTGGTTTAAAGGAACTCGGAGATATCATTTTATTTGATATAATAAAGGGAATACCAGATGGGAAGGCGTTAGACCTGGTAGAATCTTCTCCTGTAGAAGGCTTTGACTCCAATATGAAAGGCGCATCTAGTTACCGTGCTATCCAAAATTCAGATGTGGTAATAGTTACTGCAGGGATTGCGCGAAAACCTGGTATGAGCCGTGATGATCTGATTGGTATCAATACAAATGTCATGAAAACCGTCGGTGAGGGCATTAAGAAATGGTGTCCAAAGGCCTTTGTAATTTGTATTACTAATCCACTTGACGCAATGGTTTGGGCCTTGCGCGAAGCTTCCGGATTGCCAGCAAATCGTGTGGTAGGTATGGCAGGAATTCTAGATTCCGCTCGATTTCGTTATTTTCTCGCCGAAGAATTCAAGGTTTCTGTCCGCGATGTCACCGCTTTCGTTTTAGGTGGCCACGGTGATACTATGGTACCCCTACCTCGTTACTCCACTGTCGCGGGCATTCCACTGCCCGATTTGGTAAAAATGGGCTGGACGACCCAAGATAAGCTTAATGCGATTGTGCAACGCACCCGCGATGGAGGAGCTGAAATCGTTGGCTTGTTAAAAACAGGGTCGGCGTTCTATGCACCGGCATCTTCGGCAATAGAGATGGCGGAAGCTTACCTCAAAGATCAAAAACGTGTGTTACCCTGTTGTGCCTTTCTTAATGGCCAATATGGTGTTCGAGGTCTTTATGTAGGTGTCCCTGTTGTTATTGGTAGTAAGGGAATAGAAAGAATTATTGAGATAAAACTTAATGCTGGAGAGAAAAAAGCTTTTAAAGCTTCGGTTTCGGCGGTTCGAACTTTGGTGAATGTGGTTAAAAGAATGCAAAAATCTGCAAA
>PBWY01000076.1 GCA_002727395.1 Rhodospirillales bacterium
CCCCGACCAATTTTCGGCTAAAGAAATATCAACTTTCATTGGTCCCGTAATATAAGAAAAAATTGGTATATTATTTAAAATTCTTTTTTGTAATCTTTCATGAAATTTACCACTCAATCTTATTTGTCTTTTATTCAGATTTTTTTTTGAAAAATTCTCTTTCCAAGAAATTTTTATCTCGGAACTATCTACCGAAGCATTGCCTACTAGGTTTAAGCCTTTTTTATCGATATTAAGATCAAAATTGCCTGCCTGTATGGGCTCTTTCAATGGGTTATTCGGAAGGCTGGCATTAATAACCCTCGAATTGGAACTGAACCTAATTCTTTGAACATCAAGTTTATCTGTAATAGGAAATGAAAACTTCAAATTTGTTCTAGTCCACCCCTTTACAGACTCTGATTTTAAACCAAATCTTGATAAAAACTTGAAATGCTTATTGTCCAAAATAAAGAAAGCTGATTTTAGAGGACCAGATAATGTCGTATCAATATTGATATTGTCATTTTTCGAACCCAAATTTTTCAAATTTACTTTACCCGACATTACCCTAATATTCGTAAAGAAACCGGAAGATATTTTTGCAATAAATTGGTCTTTGGAAAATACAGCCGTAGCATTGACCTTTTTTAAGGAAGGGTAGCTTTTATGAAAACGAATGGTCGCATTCTCAATCAAAAACTTTCCAGATAGAGAATCAAAAACTATCTTTAAATCATCAAGATCCGGAATTCTGATCGAAAATAAAGATTCAATACCTTTAATTTTACCGTTGTAAATATTACTAGTTACCCAATTTCTCGCAGCTGTTGCAAGCCGCGGTGGCCAATAATGTCTTAATTTAGCCAACCCAATACTATTTATACGAACTCGTCCTGCCGAACTAATTCCTTGATCCAACTCGATTACTGTTCCGCTAAGTCTAACTTTTGTATCGAAAAGATTAACATTCAATTTTTTTATTTCTAACGATTTAGGTGTGCTGTCAAATGTGCCACTCAACTCCATATTAGAGATATCTAGTCCTCTTGGCCAAAATTTATCGGGCTTAATAAACCCATTATTACTGGATAAATTGAATTTTAATTCCAAGACCCTTCCAATAAGAGAAAATTTTGTATCTATTTCTCCGGTTAAAGGCAGATTTACATTTTGTAAAAATTTAAACTTCTTAGATAGTTCTGCCAGTTTCTTAACTGGAAAATTTTTTAAATTAAATCGTGTTTCAAACGCTTCTGCCTCAGATTTTAAACTAACTTGAGCGATTATATGCGAACCAGTTTTTTCTGTTTGAACCTCAGAAAATAGTGTTGCCTTTATCTCTTCGACCTCCTGAAGAAAAATAAAGTCAACTTTGGGAGAATACCAATTAAAACCAGAAACCTTATCATCAATCTTTAGGTTTGCCCTAACAACGTTAATCTGTCGAAGATACTTTAAATTACTATTATTCTTTTTTATCGCATTCATTGCAGCGAAAATGTCAAAAATTTCCGTAGAGAGGTTTTTTTCTCGACCAAGCGATATTATCAAATTATCTGGGTGATTGCGAAACAAACTGATAGTTGGACGTATCAACTCTAGTTTAGTTGGCGCCAAAGTTCCGCTTATCAGGGCAGACAAACTAAATTCAATGGATATTTCAGGGGACTTTGCGACGACATCACCATTGTCCCCAGCAATCGACGCATCTATTAATCTAATATCTAAGTTACGTCCCCAACCGGCCCAAATCAGATTAGTTTCTTTAACTTTTACCTTAAATGGACTTTTGAAACCATTTAAGGCACTTTCTATATGGGAAGTTAAAAAATTTATAGACACCGGGCCTTGAGAGAGACGCCAAGTAGCTATTCCTGTAAATAAGATAGCACCAAGAGCAATAATCCCAGTTACTTCCCAAAATATTCGTGTTAAACGTCTGACCATAGGAATTTAATTCTGTGGTTTACATAATTTAATACTAGGTTTTTATTAGTGTGTAGCAAAAAGACCACAAATAAAGAGATACAATTAATATAGCAACTATACCGTGATACCAAATTTAAGAAATCAAGCAATGAATATTAAATTAGGAGATAAGGCACCTCAATTTACTGCTTTAACAGATGACGACCGACCTCTCTCTTTAAGTGATTTGGGAGGTAAGTCCGTCGTTTTATTTTTTTATCCAAAAGATATGACACCTGGATGTACTAATGAAGCATGTGACTTCAGGGACTCATATAAAAAGTTTCTCGATATTAATTTTGAAATAGTTGGTATTTCTAAAGACAGCGTCAAACGTCATAAACAATTTAAAGAAAAATTTAAGCTACCCTTCTCTCTAATATCTGATGAGGACGGATCAATTTGTAAGGCGTATGGAGTTTGGCAAGAAAAGAAAAATTACGGCAGAACCTACATGGGTATTGTTCGATCTACCTTTTTAATTGATCCAGACGGCTTGGTAACCGCTATATGGCGGAATCTCCGTGTGAAAGGTCATATAAATAATGTTTTAGAGGAGGCGATAAATCTTTGAACAAAAAATAACGAAAAATTATCCCTAAGCTCGGTAGTCTTTTCTTTAATCAGAAGCCATAATTCGTGCCGAAAAATGTCAACCCCCAAAAAAAATTTTTACTTTTATGGCTATAAATAATTTATAGATATTCGAAAAATTGCTCTACTCAGCCTCTAATCCAACCAAAATTATTAGTCACTTCCAAAACAGTTAAAACTGTTTTTATAAAAAAAATAGAAGAAACTTTTTAAAAACATTATCACAAAAACCATAAACCACCATTGAAATCAAAGAACGTAAAAAAGACTGCTATGTACTACTTTTCTTATTATTAATTATAAATTTAATGGTTTTCTTTACTAAGGTTAATTGATTCGTCTAAATTTAGATATGTCTCGCCCTTTACGGATAGAATTTCCCGGTGCCACCTACCACATAACCGCTCGGGCCAATGCCAAACAGCGTCTTTTCACTAGTCCACGTGACGCCAACTACTTTCTGGGTTTGCTCGAAAAAGAGATAGTACAGCAAAAATGGCTTTGCTATTCCTATTGCCTAATCGAAAGTCACTACCACCTTGTTATAGAAACGACAGAACCAAATCTCGGACGTGGAATGGGAAGACTGAACATGACCTATTCCCAATGGTTTGGACGCGAATATCAACAACCTGGTCATTTATTTAACGGACGTTATAAAACAGTACTTTTCCAAAAAAACCGCCATTTAAAAGAGGTTTGCAGACACGTTGTACTAAACCCGGTCCGTTTGAAGTTAGTTAAATATGCTGACCAATGGCGTTGGTCAAGTTATCGTCCCCTTGCTCATGGTTCTACCGAACCTAAATGGCTAAATCAAAATTGGTTAGACGAGCAGTTCCAAGGAAACTCAGATTATTCAAATAAAAATTGGCAAAAATATGTATTACAGGATGAGTCTAATTCGTCACCGTGGGATAAAATCCGGTCGGGACAATACCTAGGGGATGAAAAATATCTTGATAATATATCAAAAAGAATAATTGGTTTATCATTAGATCAAATCCCAGAAAAGGTAGTAAGACCAAATCGTCCTAGTCCAAAAAAGGTACTAAAGTCCCTATCTACCGCTAGTGGAATCACAGAAAAAGAATTGTTGAACAGACAATTCTCACAAGATGGCTTCCGGGCTGCAGTGTATTTATTGCGCCGGGCCAGTAACCTCCCATTGAAGGAAGTCGCTCGAATGGGGAATGTTTCAGAAAGTCGAATATCGCAAATACAAAAGGCAATAGACGAAAAAGGAGGTATTAGCGCTGCATGCCCTTGGGGAAAATCACTAACGAAATTACTTTAGTTTTGGAGGCATTATTTTCTATTTTCCGACACAATTTGGCGACCCGATAATTTTTCCGGAACGCTGCGACCATTCTTCGATAGTGTGCGCCTGAATTGACAGGGCATGAATTGAGCCCTCCAATTCTTCCTTTAAAATAGCATTTATCATTTGATGTCTTTCAATTCGTGATTTCTTATTGAAGGCAGCAGAAACCACGATAACCTTGAAATGAGATTCCGAATTTGGTGGAACATTATGCATGTTGCTCTCATTCAAAACTTGGAACCAAGTTGGCTGAAAAGCATTTTTCAGTTTCTTTTCTAAAGACTTTCGTACCTGCATTTGTTAAATGTTTCTTTCAATCACTTTTGTTTCCGACCCTTTGTGCTAGGGAGGCTGCCATAAATTCATCCAAATCACCATTTAAAACAGCTTGAGTATTACTTGTTTCAACTTCTGTTCTTAGGTCTTTCACCATCTGATAGGGCTGTAAAACGTAAGACCTTATCTGATGACCCCACCCGATTTCGGTTTTGGATTCATGCTCGGCTTGGGCCTTTTCCTCTCTAATTTGTAATTCGCGTTCATATAACCTAGCTCTCAACATATCCAAGGCAGCCGCGCGATTACGATGTTGTGAACGGTCATTTTGGCATTGAACGACAATTCCACTAGGAACATGGGTGATTCTAATAGCGCTATCCGTCTTGTTTACATGTTGACCTCCCGCTCCAGATGCCCTGTACGTATCCACACGCAAATCCTTTTCATCAATATCGATTTCAATCGAATCATCTATTACCGGATAAACCCAAACACTCGAAAAACTAGTATGACGCCGAGAATTAGAGTCAAATGGTGAAATTCGAACGAGCCTGTGTACTCCACTCTCTGTTTTAAGCCAACCATAAGCATTATGACCTAATATTTTTATTGTAGATGATTTGATGCCCGCCTCTTCTCCGGGACTTTCTTCTAACCACTCCGTTTTATAACTATGCGCTTCAGCCCACCGAAGATACATTCTCGTAAGCATTTGAGCCCAGTCCTGAGATTCCGTTCCACCAGCCCCAGCATGAATTTCTAAAAAACAGTCATTACTATCTACCTCTCCAGATAAAAGTGTCTCAAGCTCTTGTTTAGCGGCACGTTCACGTAAAGCCCTAAGAAGCCCTTCCGCTTCTTCCAGCACAATATCATCAGAATCTGCCTCACCTAGTTCTATGAGGGTGACACTATCCTCAAGCTCTTGTTCAATGCTTTTTACATTATTAATAAACTGCTCAAGCTGTGTCCTTTCACGCATAAGAGATTGAGCCTTTTTTTGATCAGACCAAAGGCTAGGGTCCTCGGCTTCAGCATTAAGTTCATCTAATCTTCTAAGGGCAATATCCCAGTCAAAGGTGCCTCCTTAGCAATACGATCGATTGCTGGATTTCATCAATTAAAACCTGATTCTCAGCCCTCATTAAATTTTCACCTTAGCTCGTCATATAACAATATAGGATACGGATATTTAGATCCAAAACTAATATAATCCATCGAATTCTCCAAGCGGAGATACCGGTTTTCTTATAATCTCCAGCCCGTCCGAAACCGGTGAGAATGCTTTTTGAATAGTTGGTTTAGGCTCTGTACCCACCTTGAATGCCTCAAGAATTACAAACCTATCACCTCGCTTAGAGCGCTTACCTGTTAAAGGGTTTACCCGGACGAAACGAATACCATTCGGCACACGAAATGGAATCGATGGCTTTGCAATTAATGCGGCTTTCATAAAATCACGAAATATAGGAACAGCGACAGAAGAACCCGTTTCAGTTTTACCTAAAGATTTTGGTTTGTCAAAACCCACAAATACCCCGACAGTTAAATCGGGTGAAAACCCAACAAACCACGTATCTATATTATTATTGGTAGTACCTGTCTTGCCACCCAACGGCTTTCCAACAACCCTTACTCTTCTTCCCGTACCCCTTTGTATAACCCCTTCAAGCATAGATACTATTTGAAAGGCACTTCTGGGGTCAGCTAATTTTGCCCGATCATCTTTCAGGCGAGGAACTTCTTGTCCATCCCATTTTATATTTTTGCAAAATGGACATTCCCGCTTTTCATGACGAAAGACGGTTTTCCCTAATCTATCTTGAACACGATCAATTAAGGTAGGTACAATTTTTTTTCCTCCATTAACTAACATTGCATATGCTGATGTAAGTTTAAGAAGTGTTGTTTCCATCGCTCCTAAAGACATAGATAAAAAATTAGATACATTATTTGAAATTCCGAATCGGCGAGCATAAGTGGACACCACGTCCATTCCGATGGCTTGAGCTAACCGTACCGTCATTAAATTTCGTGATTTTTCAACACCCAGCCGAAGAGGGCTAGGACCATAAAACTTTTTGGTGTAATTAGCTGGTTTCCACTGGCGCTGTCCACCTCCTTGATCAATTACGAAAGGAGCATCAAGTATTATACTTGCCGGAGTAAAACCCCTTTCCATCGCTGCTAAATAAACGAATGGTTTGAACGCAGATCCTGGTTGACGCTTTGCTTGAGTGACTCGGTTATACTCACTTCTCCCGAATGCAAAACCACCACTCATGGCAAGAACTCGTCCGGTGTGTGGATCAATGACCACAAGGCCTCCTTCTATTTCCGGAATTTGTCTCAACCCATATGTATCATAATTTTTTCTTGTTCCATTTTTATTTAATTTTAAATTTTCTACATAAATTACATCTAAAACACTTATTACTTGTTCCGGTTTCTGGATTGGAACCCCAAGTCGTCCATCCACACGCATAGATCGGGCCCATTTTAGTTCTTTGAGGGGTATCACACCTTTTTTTCCGCTAGCCAAACCAATGATGGTACTATTCTTTTTGAATGCTAGCACCACCGCCTTCTTCCAGGTCGGCCGAGACTCTGCAAGCCAACTCGGAATTGGCGCCTCAGAAATGGCCTTTTGCCAATTTTCAATAGAATCTAATTTTCTCAAAGCACCCCGCCAGCCGTGCCGACGATCATAGCGTATTAAGCCTTCTTGGAGCGCTAACTCTGCCTTTATTTGCAAAGATGGGACAAGCGTAGTACGGACTGACAGTCCACCGCCATAAAGATCTCCCTCTCCAAATTTTTGTCTCAATTCGCGGCGAACCTCTTCAACAAAATAGTCTGCGCGCGCAATTGCAGGTCCCGTTCGTTTTCTAATAACAATTGGTGACTTCTTCGACTCTTCCCCTAATTTTGTTGTTATATGTCCGTCTTGTACCATTCGACCTATAACATAATTGCGCCTAATTTTTGCAGCCTTAGGATTTTTTAAGGGGTGGTAGTTATTAGGAGCCTTTGGCAAACCAGCAATAAAAGCAATCTCGGACAAACTCAATTTATCGAGTGGTCTATCAAAATAATTTAGAGCAGCGGCAGCCACACCATATGAACCAAAACCAAGATAGATTTGGTTTAAGTAAAGCTCTAAAATTCGATTTTTTGAAAGAGTTCGATCTATTCGGAATGCTAGGATAGCTTCCTTAATTTTTCTATCTATCGAAACTTCATTGGTCAAAAGAAAGTTTTTGGCAACTTGTTGGGTAATTGTTGAAGCACCTACTAACCGTTGACCAGTTCCTAATCTCTTTAAATTGACCAAAACCGCCCTTCCTATGCCAAGAAAGTCTATCCCCGGGTGCTCATAAAATTTTTTATCTTCCGCGGACAAAAAGGCTTGTACTACCAAGCGGGGTATTGATTCTATCGGAACAAAAACTCGCTTTTCTTTAGAAAATTCAGCGAGAAGCCTTCCATCTCCAGCGTGTATACGTGTTACCATCGGTGGTTGGTAACTAGCAAGCTGATTGAAATCTGGTAAGTCGCGACCATAATTCCATAAAACGACAACCAGTAATATTACTCCAGACAGACCTAATATGAGGCCGGAGGACCCCAGTAAAAATATTATTTTATATATTTTTTTCATTAGTCCGTTCTATGGGAAAAGA
>PBWY01000077.1 GCA_002727395.1 Rhodospirillales bacterium
ATCTGCCCAATCAATTTCCAATTCCTTGGTTTCAGTGTTCACTAATGGTGTTACGAAATTTAGTAAATTCTTTGCGTACAGTTTGCTGGCATCAGACGCTAAACGACTTGGCACGTTAGCGTGACCAACTATTTTTACCCCATGCTTAATAACAACTTTTCCCAATTCACTAACTGGGCAATTTCCGCCTTGTTCAACTGCTAGGTCAACAATTACAGCACCCGGCCGCATTGCTTGTACCCTTTCTTCAGGAATTAAAACGGGAGCAGGACGCCCGGGTATCAAGGCAGTGCAAATAGCTATATCTGTCTTTATTAATGCCTCCCTTAAAACTTCCGCCTGCCGTGATTTATATTCATCCGACATCTCTTTGGCATACCCCCCAACCGTTTCAGCGTCATGGGAATTATCTGAATCTACCTCTAAAAATAACGCACCTAAACTTTGCACCTGCTCCTTTACAGCTGGTCGCACATCATAAGCAGAAACAACCGCTCCTAACCTGCGCGCAGTTGCTATTGCCTGCAATCCAGACACACCAGCACCCAGAATAAGAATGCGGGCCGGCGGTATGGTGCCCGCTGCCGTCATCATCATGGGAAAAGCACTATGATATTCATTTGCAGCATCCAAAACTGCCTTGTATCCCGCAAGGTTAGACTGAGATGATAGGACATCCATCGATTGTGCTCGACTTATCCTTGGTAATAATTCCATCGCGAAAGATGTCAGACCCTGCTCTGCATAGATTTTAACCTGTTCGGGATTCGATTGCGCGGACAAAGAACCAATTAAAATTGCACCACTTTTCATCTTTGAGACATTATCTATTGTCTTATCTATGCGAGAAAAAGGACGTTGGACAGTTAGAATTATATCAGCGTCGTTAATAGCAACATCAGCACTTGGGACAATGGCTGCTCCTGCTTCTTTAAGGGAAGCATCGGATATTGACGCTCCATCTCCTGAACCCGTTTCTACTAAAATTTCAAATCCGAGTGCGACGTATTTCTTTACTGAGTCGGGCGAAATAGGTGTTCTGGCTTCATCAGCCCATCTCTCTTTAATAACCGCGATTTTCATCAAACTAATAGTATAATCTACCTATTTGGAAGGGTCATAGACCGCACAATGCCTGTTTGTCGCCAATTTGCCAAGAGGATATCACTCAAATTTTTAAGCAAATAAAACTTTTATTAAATGTTTATGGATAGTGTTACTAAAATAGAGCTAAAAAACTGACGATTGGCAATGCAATCTGTAAAATAAACTAAACTATGCATTAGTTTAACCTTAGTCCCCTTTTAGAGGATCCCAAGTTCAGAAGCTATGCAGGGCACATCCGTAAATTCTTTTATATCTTTTATTCGCGGTAAAATAACGAAAGGAAATTGGTTTCGGAACTTTGATAGCGTCCGCTGAGTTTCAATAAGTGAGACCGGACTTTTGTAAGATTCACTTATGACGACACCAGCAATTTTTATGCCGTAGTGTGACACTGCCTGAAATGCAGTCAGAGTATGACTTAATGTTCCAAGATAAGAGCCAACTACAAGCACGATAGGTGCGCCAACTTTTGCTATAAGATCCAGCACCGTCTCCGTATCATTAAGAGGTACCATTCCCCCGCCGATTCCCTCGATCAGTAAAATTTGATCTCTGTGCATTTTAGATTTACAAAAGGCAGCGACTTTTTCCACAATTAAAGAGCGGCCCTCTGAATCTGCAGCCAAATTTGGTGAAATAGCCTCTTTAAATCGCCAGGGAGAAATTTGATCAATGTTATCTTTTGATACTTCTCGACCGAGTTCGTTCAAAATCATAGCGGTATCGGTTTTGTAGAGATTATTTTCATCAAAACCTGTTATAATTGGTTTTATAGCTTCGACAGGTTTCTTTGCCATACGAATTTGACGCAATAAAATGGTCGTCACTAACGTTTTACCAATCTCAGTACCGGTACCAGAAATAAAAAACGTACGCATTACACCAAACCAATCTTCAAAACCGTAGCAGCCAATCTATCTATCTCCTCCTTGCGGTGTCGGGCCGAGAAAGTAAACCGCAATCTTGCCGTCCCTTCCGGAACTGTGGGCGGACGTATTGCGGTAACAAGAAACCCTTCATTCATAAGTTTTTGAGATGATTCAAGTGCCTTCTTCGAGGTTTTAGTGATAATAGGTATTATGGGGCTATCCGCATCTGGCAGGCCCAACCGCCTTGAGAACCGCCTTGCATTAAGGATAGGGAGATTAGTCAGCTTTTTATTTGTTTGTATAATTTTCAATGACGCAACTGCGGCAGCAACGACGGATGGTGGCAATCCAGTTGCATAAATAAGGCTACGACCGCGATTAACTAAAAGATCTATCACAGCCCTTGAGGCACAGATAAATCCCCCATAAACACCAACCGACTTTGACAAGGTACCCATTTGTAGAGAAATTCTATCACTTACACCTAATTCAGCAGCGCTTCCCCTTCCTTGGCCCAACACCCCGAATCCATGAGCGTCATCTGTCAAAATTATTGAGTCAAACTCCTCCGCCAAATTGCATAAATCGGCCAAAGGGGCTAAGTCGCCATCCATGCTAAAAACGCCTTCGGTCATAAGAAGACAATTTTTATATTTATGTCTTTTTTGTTTTAGTATGGCTCTGCAATTCAGGATATCGTTATGCCTAAAAAGCACACTATCGGCTGTTGATGCCCTAATTCCCGCACGCATACTAGCATGGGATAGCTCATCCGCGACAATCAGATCATTTCTTCCTGCTATGACCGGCGGCACACCAAGATTAGCAAGATAGCCGCTACCGAATACTAGTGCAGCCTCAGTCCCTTTGATATTGGCAAGCAAACTTTCTAGTTGTTCATATAAAGGATGATTTCCTGTAACTAGCCGGGAAGCACCGGCACCAACGCCATATTCTAAAACTGCATTGACGGCTGCATTTTTCACATCCGGATTTTGCGATAAACCTAAATAATCATTGCAACAAAAAGATATTAAATTCTGCCCCGCTCGAATAACATTGCATGCTTCATCTCTACCTGTCTCTTGGAGTGAACGAAGTAAATTCTGTTGATCAAGCTTTTGAAGTTTGGCTTTCGCCATCAAATCAACTGTCAATTTGAGTTCTACCCCTTCTTTTTCCGCAGCAATAGTGATAACTACACACTACACCTTTATGATCCAAATTTGTCGTAATAATATAGGCTAAATTTTTGGTGGGAAGCGATGGCTATTTCAAGTAAAAATGTATCCAATCATATGGCCGAAGGAAAGATGAATACAAAAGTAAGGCATAATTGGACATTCGAGGAAGTAGAATTATTATTCTCCCAACCCTTCAATGATTTACTATATGCAGCACAATCAATTCACAGAGAATATTTTGTATCGAATGAAGTTCAAATAAGCACACTCCTCTCTATTAAAACTGGCGGCTGCCCCGAGGATTGTGCCTATTGTCCGCAAAGTGCACACTATAATACCGAGACAGATAAAGAACAGTTATTGAATATCGATTCGGTTTTAGCTGCTGCCAAAAACGCCAAAACCGAGGGGGCAACACGATTTTGTATGGGAGCGGCCTGGCGTAGCCCGACAGATCGTGACTTGGACTTAGTTTGTAAGATGGTAGAAGGAGTCAAAAAACTAGGCCTTGAAACCTGTGTCACACTTGGAATGTTAAAAGAAGGGCAGGCCCAAAAATTACAGCAATCGGGACTAGATTATTACAACCACAACATCGATACATCAAAAGACTACTACAGCGAAATTATTTCTACCCGTTCCTATGAGGATCGAATACAAACACTGAGCAGCGTTCGTGACGCAGGTGTCAAGGTTTGCTGTGGCGGTATAGTCGGAATGGGCGAAACCCGTCAAGATCGTATTGATATGCTTACCACTTTGGCTACCCTTTCAGAACATCCCCAAAGTGTTCCAATAAATATGCTTGTACCTGTCAAGGGAACACCTTTATCGGATTCTCTATCTATAGATATTATTGAATTCGTCCGAACAATCGCAGTTACAAGGATAATTATGCCGGCATCTGTCGTCCGCCTTTCTGCCGGCCGTAATGCCATGACTGATGAGGCGCAAGCCCTGTGTTTTATAGCTGGAGCCAATTCGATTTTTTATGGTGATGAATTACTTACTACAGAAAATCCAGAACGGAAGGCAGATAAATTGTTATTTAATAAACTTGGCCTTAAGCCGATGAAATAAGGATATGAGAAAACTCGGCATTATCAAAGATCCGAGGTTAACACACCTGTGGCGCCCATACACCCAGATGAAAACCGAGGCCAACCCATATACCGCGGTAGAAACGCGCGGTGCCCAAATCAAATTATTGGATGGTCGTTGGCTAATTGATGGTATTTCGTCTTGGTGGACAGCTTGTCACGGGTACAATCACAAACACATAATAGATGCAATGCATAATCAACTCGATATTATGCCTCATGTAATGTTCGGAGGACTAACCCATGAACCAGCCTTAAAATTATCTTCCCGACTGGCCTCTATCCTTCCAGGTAAAAAAAGTTCAAAAGCTTTAACTCATATATTTTTCTCGGATTCGGGATCCGTCGCTATTGAGGTAGCTTTAAAAATGGCTACGCAATACTGGCTCAATTTAGGGGAACCAAATCGCAACCGATTTGTTTGTTTCAAAAATGCATATCATGGGGACACTATAGGTGCGATGTCAGTCTGCGACCCTGATGATGGGATGCATGCTATTTTTAAGGGCGCAATCCCAGAGCAAATTATAACCGAGATACCCAATAGTATAAAGAAATTTAAAGAGTTTGAGAAACTACTTGAGGTTAATGGGCGTAACATAGCCGGACTCATTATTGAGCCATTAGTCCAAGCAGCCGGTGGATTGAAATTTCATGATACTGAAATTTTATCAAATATTTATAATATTTGTGTAAGACATAATATATTATTTATAGCCGATGAAATTGCTACCGGCTTTGGTCGAACCGGGTCTATGTTTGCTTGCGACCAAGCTGACATAACGCCCGACATCATGTGTCTCGGCAAAGCTCTTACGGGAGGAACTATTGGCATGGCGGCTACTGCAGCAAATGCTAAAGTTTTTTCTGCATTTTTATCCAACGAAGAAAATAAAGCCTTTATGCATGGACCAACTTTTATGGCTAACCCATTAGCAGCCACCGCAGCAAATGCTTCTCTAGATCTGTTTGAAAACAATCAAAGATTAGAACAAGTCAAGACAATCGAAGATGATCTTTTAGTTGACTTAGAACTTTGCCGCGATGTTCCAAGTGTCGTTGACGTGCGCGTCAAGGGAGCAATAGGTGTCGTTGAGATAAAGGAACCAATAGACATTCATTGGCTACGTCATCGTTTCACCAAAGAGAACGTCTGGGTTAGGCCGTTTGATAATGTCATATACCTAATGCCACCATTTATTATAAATAAAGGTGAGCTAAAGACATTAACCAAAGCCGTTTTAACTGTAATAAAAGAGTGGGCTTTAAGGACCGCGTAAACAGAATAGTTGGTTTAAAAACCCTCCACCTGTATACGTTTGCGTTCTAATTTGCGTGTACGACGTACCGCCTCTGCTTTCTTTCTTACACGACGCTCAGAAGGTTTTTCAAAAGAACGGACGCGTTTCATTTCACGCCAGATGCCTTCACGCTGCATCTTTTTCTTTAACGCTTTTAGAGCACCGTCAACATTATTATCCCGAACAAACACTTGCACAGTTTTACATATCCCCTTTCAGTAAAAATAAGACAAATAGGTCTTACCCTCATTTTTGGTGTGTCTATCTAACAAAAAGATTGCAGGAAGGAAACAGTAAAAATTACATAAATTATAAATAATAAATTCAATTTTTAAGAGGTACTTTTGCGTGCTTAACTGCATTTAGTTGCCGTTCTTCTAGTATTTTTAAATCAAAATCAGTAATGAGTTCATTGAATAGCCTATGCCAATTCACCTTTGCAGATAAATGTGTGAATACGGAACCGAGCCCAACTGCAGCTCGATCCATCAATACAAACTCGCGAGGTGGTTTTACACCACCCAGCTGGTGTAATTGCTTATGTACTTTTGCAGCAACCTCCGCTCCATACATTTTACTATCGCCTTCTTGAATTTTGCGTTTCTTATCTTGCAATAACGGAGCATAAATAAAGCCTGCCCAAACATTAAGAACATCGATAATATCTTTAGTAAGATTCTTAAAACCCCATGTTTCATAGGCTTTGATGGCTAAATCTTTATCATTTTTTAGTAAGGAATTATATAAATCCAGAACACCCTGAACAAAACTTGCTTCAAACATCCGGATACAACCAAAATCTAAAAGATTTATTGTTCCATCGGCTCGGACTGAGTAGTTACCCAAATGCGGATCACCATGGATACATCCGTAAGAATAGAAAGGGACGTACCATGCGCGAAAAAGATTTTGAGCGATCTTATTACGTTTAATTTGAGGGTCTTCCCTCGCGGTTAAAAGATTTTCACCGTCAAGCCAGCTCATACTCAACAAGCGGTCAGTTGACAGCTCTGGAAAGATTTCTGGTATGTGAACATTTTCTTCAGCGCTCAACATGATTTGATATAATTTGATGTGAGCTGCTTCTCGAGTGTAATCGAGTTCCTCCCGTAAACGAGAAGAAATTTCAGCATGAATTTCTTGCGGGTCAATCGCTTTATCAAAACGGCGATAAACAGAAAAAATTATTTGCAGCTGCCCAAGGTCAGCTTCAACGATTGAACGCATATCGGGATATTGTAATTTACAAGCGAGAGGCTGCCCGGATTTGGATGTGGCCCGATGAACTTGACCTAAAGACGCGGCGGCGGCGGCGGCATGTTCAAAGCTTTTAAATTTATTTTCCCAATTTCGGCCAAGTTCCGAAGCCATACGACGTTTTACAAAAAGCCATCCCATAGCAGGCGCGTTATTTTGCAAATGACCTAGTTCTTCAATGTACTCCTGTGGTAAAAAATCCGGTACTGTTGACATGATTTGTGCCACTTTCATTAATGGCCCCTTCAAACCTCCAAGGGCATCCCTTAATTCTCTAGCGTGTTCAGCTTTATCAAGGTTAGAACCAAGGTATTTAGAGGTTGCAAGGCGCGCTGCTAAACCACCAACAGCTCCACTCACACGCGCATAACGTTTTACTCGCCCGCTGAAAGTATTTCTTTTCTCTAATTTCTTATCTTCCATTTGAGTTATTCTAACTTCTCCAGTTCGTCTATAAATCTTACGATCACATTCAAGCCCTTAGACCAGAATTCCGGGTCTGATGCATCAAGATCAAAAGGCGCGAGTAATTTTTTGTGATGTAGTGTGCCACCTGCCCGCAGCATATTTAAATATAGATTCTCAAAACCCTCCCAACCATTTTCATAAATAGAATAAAGAGAGTTCACCAAACAATCGCCGAAGGCATACGCATAGACATAGAATGGTGAATGTATAAAATGTGGTATATAGGCCCAAAAATATTTGTATTCATCGTGGAGACGGATTGATGGTCCAAGACTATTTCGCTGCACACCCATCCAAATTTTGCAAATTTGTTCTGCAGAAATTTCTCCTATGCGTCGCGCATTATGAACTTGCAGTTCAAATTGATAGAAAGCAATCTGTCTTACTACGGTATTCAACATATCTTCAACTTTGCCGGCAAGCATGATTTTTTTTCTCTTAAGATTGTTTTCATTATCTAAAAGGGAGCGAAAGGTTAGCATTTCGCCAAAAACTGAAGCAGTCTCAGCCAAGGTCAATGGCGTATTGCATTTTAAATGCCCCTGAGGCGCAGCCAAAACCTGATGTACGCCATGACCAAGTTCGTGTGCTAAAGTCATTACATCACGTGGACGCCCCATGTAATTAACCAGCAAATAGGGATGAACCGATGGCACGGTCGGATGTGCAAATGCCCCACCGACTTTACCGGGACGGGGTTGTGCATCTATCCATTCATTATCAAAAAATGTTTTCCCAATTTTGGATAACTCAGGCGAAAAAGCTTGATAAGCCTTAAGAACTATTTCTTTTGCAGTATTCCAAGGAATAGTGTAATTGTCGTCTTCAGGTAGCGGCGCGTTACGATCCCAATAATCTAATTTTTGCTTTCCAAACCACCGAGCCTTTAACTTGTAATAACGGTGTGAAAGCACCGGGTAGGCACTCTGTACTGAATTTACAAGTGCCTCCACAACATTGTCCTCAACGAAATTCTCTAAATTTCGGGAAGATTGTGGCATAGAAAAATTCCGCCAGCGATCATCAACCTCTTTATCCTTTGCCAGTGTGTTTGTGATAAGACTGAACAAATGGATATGCTTTTTGAAATTTCCACCTAAAGCTTTAGCTGCCTTCTTGCGAAGCTTAGGTTCACTATCAGAAAGGTCATGAAGAGCCTCTTCAACAGTCTTGTGCTGATTGTCTACTTCAATTCGCATCCTAGCCATGGTTTCATCAAATAAACGTACCCACGCCCCTTGCCCGGCGTTCCGTTTATCTTGCAATAGGCGTTCCATTTCTTCCTTCAAAACATGTGGCCTGAACATTCTTAAATCGCGTATCCAACTGGAATAATTTTTTAGTTTGGATGACGTCAGTTTTGCTTTTAGCGCTTCATCATCTAGCTGGTTTAATTCTATTTTAAAAAAAACTAGTTGGGCTGAAATTTCTGTTAGGGTTTCTTGCGTGGTTTGGTAAAATCGACTGATCTCGGTGGAGAGAACATCTGTCGAATGGCACAGCTGCGCATAGCTCATCATTCGTGCTATGAGTTGATCAATTTTCTCATATAATTGCACTGCTCCAACCAACTCATCGCCCGACAATTCAGCAATCTTTCCAAAATATCTTTTATGAAAGGCATTGGCGTCGCGCCGGCATTTTTTGAAATCAAAATCTAGCTTTTTACTAGCAGGGTCGTGATAGAGGTCTTTAAGATCCCATCGTGGTAACTTATCTTTTTTTGTTGTCATACGACCCTCCTAGGTTGCCAGTAGGATATAGGGTTTGTTCTAATAGAAACCAACCTCTGTAAAAAGGATAGCGACGCATAATTGTATTAATTTAATCTAGAAACTTAAATTGATAATTTTTCTTCATAATAAAGGATTCATGCAATGCGTATTGCCGCTGTAGACCTCGTTAGTAATACCTGTTTTCCAGCCCTTGCTGCCTATGAATTAGGCTTTTTTCAAAAAGAGGGCCTCGATGTCGAAATAGAACTAGTCGCCGCTTTAGGAGCAACTAGAGCGCTTCGAGATGGAAATGTCGACGGTATAATAGCTGGATCTGTTTTTGATTTACTTACTGAATTTCCAGATTGGAAGGGGACAAAGCTATGTGTTGCCTTATCACAGGGTACACCTTGGCTCTTAACTATAAAATCTGATCTCTTGATCGAATCAGGAAATATTATTGGATTAAAAGGCTTAACGGTTACAGCAGCCGAAGGACCAGATCTTGTATTTAAGCAATTACTCCGTACCGGAGGCCTCGACCCCGAAAATGATTTAAACATTATCGATTTACCCGGTGCCAAAGAACAAAATGTCTCTTTTGGTATTTTTGCAGCTGAAGCCCTTTCTCAGGGCCGCATTGATGGTTATTGGTCAAATGCAATGGGGGCACACACCGCTGTTAACAGAGGGGTAGGGAAGATTCATATAGATGTCCGCAGAGGGGATGACCCTGGTGAGGTTAGATACGCCACTTGTGCGGGGTTAGCTATAACAGACAATTATCTTGAGAAAGAGCCCGAATCGGTAGAAGCCGCCGTAAGGGCAATTGTCAAAGCACAGCGAGCACTTAAATCCGACCCATTAATTGCGATCAAAGTAGGAGAAAAATTATTTCCTCCGGAAGCAACAAATCTCATTTCGGATATCATAAAGAGTGATACACCATTTTATGATCCCTCTATATCTAGGACTACTATTCGACGTATAAATGCTTTTGCACAGTCAGTAGGTCAACTGTCCGAACCAATACCATACGAATATGTCGTCGCCGAAAGGTGTATTCCAATCTGGAAAGAATGAATAAGCTTGTATATAGCGCCTACAAGTTTCAAAGTTTCATGGAAATAGTAATATACTTTTTTTTAAAGAAAATCAGTGTCTCCAACTAAACGGGATTAGTGCACCAACTGAATTAATATATATTGACTAATTAAAGTATCAATTGAGAGCGTGAGCTGTAAGATGGACCAAATGAAAAATTTAATAGAGCTTTTTTATGATCAGGTATTAAAGAAGGGTGATGCTCCCTTTTTATGGTCAAAAAAAGAAAGCACATGGCAATCTATCACTTGGGAGGAAGCAGCCAAACGCGTCGCTAGCCTAGCAGACAAACTAAAAACCCTCGGAGTTACGCCTGGTGACAGAGTTGGGTTAGTCTCAGAAAGCCGCCCGGAGTGGCCTATCGCCGATCTCGCTATCATGGCTGTAGGGGGAATAACAGTACCCGCCTATGTTACAAATAGTATCTCAGATCATAAATATATTTTGGAAGATTCTCAAGCAATTGGAGTTATAGTATCGTCAACTAACCTAGCAGAGAATGTACTTCCAGCAGCGGAAAACGTAGCTAGCCTAAAATTTGCAATTTCATTTGATCAAAAACTTGAAGTTCAAACAGATCGTATATCATTGCACAGTTTAGATACAATTGTTAATTCGTGCACTGACACTGCGGCAATACTCGATAACGCCGTAGAGAGTATATCACGTGATGAAACCGCCTGCCTTATTTATACTTCAGGGACCGGAGGGACACCTAAAGGGGTGATGTTAAGCCACGGAGCTATACTCTGTAATTGTATTGGATCTAATGAGTTACTGCAGGAGATGG
>PBWY01000078.1 GCA_002727395.1 Rhodospirillales bacterium
CGCCTTGTCATTGTCTTTTTCAGTTCTATGTGGCGGGAGATAAATTATCTTGCCAGCTTTATCAACGAAGTGCCGATATATTTCTGGGGGTCCCTTTTAATATAGCTTCCTATGCATTATTGACGATGATGGTCGCACAAGTGACCGATCTTAAACCTGGAGATTTTATTCATACATTTGGATACGCTCACTTGTACGAAAACCACTTTGATCAGGCTCTCAAGCAACTGGAACGAAAGCCAAAAAAATTACCAAAAATTATTATAAATCCAAAGGTCAAGAATATTTTTGATTTTTCCTATGAAGATTTTACACTTAAGGGGTATGATCCACACCCTCACATTCGTGCCCCTGTAGCAGTCTAGTTCAATGCGTCTATCCATTATAGTTGCGATGTCGGAAAACGGCGTTATCGGGAAAAATAATGGTCTTCCTTGGAATTTGCCCGGTGACCTTGCTAATTTTAGAGAACAGACTATCGGCAAGCCTGTGATAATGGGTCGTAAGACTTTGGAGTCTATTGGTAAGCCATTACCCAGCCGAAAAAATATTGTTATCACGAAGAATAAAAGTTTTTATTTTCCCGGTACAACCAGCGTCAATACCTTAGATGACGCTATTAAAATTGGTCGTGAATTCGCAGGAGAAAATGGAGGTTGTGAAATTATGGTAATCGGGGGGGCTAAGATTTATGCTGCATCTTTGAAATTTGTAAATCGATTATACGTTACCGAGGTTCACTGTAATATCATCGGTGATGTCACTTTTCCCTGTATTGTTAAAAAAGAATGGTCGGAGATATTCCGGGAGTTTCATCCTGCTCTTTCCGGAGAGAGTTGCAACTATAGCTTTGTAATCTACGATCGTGTAGTTACCAATTTATGATTTTTGTTAACTCGATAGCGGTACAGATAAATTTGATAAATAACTTTGTTGCTAAGATCATAACAATCGGCAAGCTACAGTCGATATTGTGGAATTTAATTTTAATTATAACGATAGTAATGGGCTGTAATTGGAAGTCGAGAGCTTTTTCAGTTGAGGTTCAAGACTTGTCTATTTCGAAGGCTGATCGTGTAATTGTTTTAAAGTCTGATCGCCAATTGATATTAATGAGGGATGACAATGTTTTAAAAATTTACCAAATTGCCCTAGGTAGATATCCAAAAGGACACAAGCAATATCAAGGGGATGCCCGAACACCCGAGGGCCAGTATATTCTTGATCTAAAAATTAAAAACAGTCACTTTCATAGAGCCATACGTATTAGCTACCCTAACGCAAAAGATATTGAAAGTGCTAAGTTGAGTGGTAAAGATCCTGGCGGAAAAATCATGATTCATGGTTTGCCTAACACGATGTCTGCCGAGCGAGTAGGCCACCCTACTCTAGACTGGACCCAGGGTTGCATCGCGGTTACCAATCGTCAAATGGACGAAATTTGGCGGATGGTAGATATAGGAACTCCAATAGAAATTCATCCCTAGGTTTTGGTGTCAAAATTTTTTAGGGCCCGCCAGATTTTTTCTTGTTTGGCAGGCATTTCAACTGAGGGTGCTCCGACTCGTGCCAATGCGTCGTTAATCGCATTCATAACTGCAGGCATAGCGCCCACGGTTCCAGCTTCGCCCACACCTTTAACACCTAGAGGATTTCTAGCAGTGGGAATTTCATTAGCGGCGATATTAAAATCACAAAAGTCATCAGCTCGAGGCATGCAGTAATCCATAAAAGAACCCGATAACAATTGACCGCTTTTCCTATCATAATGAATATCTTCCATTAAAATTTGACTAGCTCCTTGCACGATGCCTCCATGAACTTGTCCATCAAATAGAATTGGGTTGAGTATCGTCCCAGCATCATCGACAGCAGTGTATTTTACCAACTCCACCTTGCCGGTTTCTGGGTCAATTTCCACCTCTGCGAGGTGTACCCCATTTGGGTAAGTAGGCGCTTGGCCTAGACCCATACCAAATTCACCGTGTTCGTATAGGCCTGGTTCAATATCCGGAGGTAACTTGGGCTTCTGAAAGGCAATTTGGGCAACTTCTTTCAA
This sequence comes from Rhodospirillales bacterium, assembly GCA_002727395.1. Taxonomy (GTDB): domain Bacteria; phylum Pseudomonadota; class Alphaproteobacteria; order MPNO01; family UBA2964; genus UBA2964. The sequence continues at coordinate 2,060 of PBWY01000078.1, forward strand.
ACTTATTTCGTAGTCCGTTCCGGCAACCTTGAACGAGCCGCCACTGTATTCTATGTCAGAAGCTGCCGACTCTAGAACGTGAGCGGCAATGAGTTTTCCTTTTTCAAGAATTTTTGTTGCAGCATTAATCACCGCACCACTTACAAAAACCGCACAACGAGCATTAAAGGTGCCAACTCCGTGTGCAATTTTATCCGTGTCACCAAATCGATACTCAATTTCATTGGTGTCTACCTGCAGTGTATCGGCTAATACCTGTTTGAAAGTGGTAGCGTGGCCCTGGCCATGATCCATAGCGCCGCTCAATAATGATATATTACCTGATGGGTCAAATCTAATTTCAACATGCTCAAAATTTGTACTTGCCACTCCTGTTATACTATTTGATATCCCTAGGCCGCGGATTTTGCTACGGGTTCTACTTTCTTCAAATCTATTTTTAAAATTCAAATAATCACTGGCATCTAAGCAGTCCTCGAAGTTGCGAACAAAGTCTCCACAATCATAAATGTCTCCAAAGCAGGTTTTAAAGGGTATATCTTGTGTTTGGAGAGTGTTAATGCGTCTCAGTTCAATGGGGCTGACGCCAAGTTTACGGGCGGCAACATCTATCATGACTTCTAAAACATACACTGGTTCAGGCTTGGCACCACCACGGTATTGAGCGTTACCGATCATATTTGTAAACCCGCCAGTGACTTGGGCATGAATGGAGGGAATGCCGTATACACCTGCTAGCCCTCCTAATCCACCAGTTGTAGTCCTTAGATTACGATCATTTCCATAATATGCCCCAATTGGCACTTTAGTGTGGGTTCTGAGAGCTAGAAATTTATGATTAGCGTCAAGCGCTAATTCACAGTCTACAATCCCTCCTCGGGCCTGCTCATCTGTCATTATCCCTTCGCTGCGGTCAGCGATCCACTTCACCGGTCTCCCTGTAACCTCCGAGGCCCATAAAGCCAGGCTATACTCGGGATGGCAGCCACCCCGCGTTCCAAATCCACCGCCCATATTATCACATATGACACGAAGTTTTGTTTGGGGGATTTTTAATATTTGCTCGGCTATTTGCTGTCTAATACCATGAACAGACTGGACTGTTGCTCTAAGAGTATATCGATCTTCAAATCGGTCATATTCGGCAATACAACCACGGTTTTCCATGGGATTACCCGTAATTCTGTTGACGTGAATCCGATGTTTTATGACGTGTGTAGCACTTGAAAAAACAGTTTCTGTAGAGGCCGCATTTCCTTTTTCAAAATGATATGCCTCGTTGTCGGGATTATTATCCCAAATTTTATCCGCTTCCTTAGAAAGTGCCTCGTCTATAGAAGTAATAGCTGGTAATTCTTTATATTCGACCTCGACTAACTCAGCTGCATCCTTTGCCTGATCGGGCGTTTCAGCAACAATAAATCCAATTGCTTCGCCAGAATATCGCACGCGCCCCTGTGCTAACAAAGGTTGTGAAGAAACAAAGCTGGGTGATCCATCTCTGCGTTTCCCGGGTGCTAAAGGCTTTAATCGGCCCAGGCTACGTTTTTTTAAATCATCTCCTATAAGAACAGCGAGGACCCCTGGGGCTTTTTTTGCAGTAGATGTTTTTAAAGACGTTATATCGGCATGTGCAAGTTGAGAGCGCAAAACAAATGCATAGGCTTGGTTTAGCAAATTTACATCTTCTGTATATCTGCCCTGACCCTGCAATAGCCTTGAATCCTCCTCGCGGTGAATAGGCTTTCCTATGTAGTTCATGACTAATTTATCCTGTATTGGGGGTTTTCAACATTGGTTTTATCTATAGTAATTTGCCCTTTCTCGAGCAAATATTCCAAATGTGCTAGAACCGACCTCGCCGCGGCATTATGCATTTTCTCAGGTAAATGTTTATATAAGAGTCCTACAATTTCATCGATCGTGTAATAACCATTGTCAACGCATTTTAGAATTTCCCCTTCTCTCATTCGGCGATGATTACGATATGCGCGTGTAAAGGGTTTTGGGTCCGGAATAGAAGGACCATGCGCGGGCCAATATGAATTCTCACCGCGTAATAGACACCTTTCGAGACTAGAAAAATATTCCCCCATATTTCCATCGGGAGGGGATACAATTGTTGTATTCCAACTCATAATATGATCACCGGTGAACAGAATATTTTCTTCCAATAAAGAAAAACACATGTGATTAGACATATGGCCCGGCGTGTGTAAGGCCTCAATAGTCCAATCATCCCCTTTAATTAAACTACCATTCACTAAAATCTCGTCAGGAGAAAAACTATATTCAATTGACTCTGCAGTTTTAACGCTTTTGGGAATTTCTCTGAGAATGGCACCATGGACCCGGCCTCCCAATTTTTCTTTTAAGGGCGTGACGCCAGGGGAATGATCCATGTGAGTATGGGTCACTAAAATGCGTTGAACGGTTTCTCCCTCTAGAGTTTTAATCAATGCGTTTAGGTGTTCATTTAATAATGGGCCTGGATCAATCACGGCCACGTTTCCATGGCCTACAATGTATGTGTTGGTTCCGTGAAAGGTAAAACTGCTGGGGTTTCTGGCTACTAATCGGCGCACCAAGGGTGTAACCTGTTTGGCTACTCCATATTCAAACTCCATACGTTTTCTAAAAGGAATATTATTTTCGGGCACGTTCATTTACTCTATAATGATCTGTGGGTTAATGGGTTGTGAATTACTACCAGAAACTTTCTCCCATAAATATTTTGCAATTGTGTGATAAATTTCGGATCTAGGACCTTTTGGTTCACTCACTAAAATCGGCTTACCGTTGTCAGAACCTTCGCGAATAGCCATTTCCAAGGGAACTTCGCCTAAAAAATCAACCCCCATTTGAAGTGCCGCACGCTTGGCGCCACCATGTGTGAATATTTCTGATCTTTCACCACAATTGGGGCATAAAAAATAACTCATATTCTCAATAATGCCCAGAACAGGCACTTCCACCCGTTTAAACATATTTAGACCTTTACGCGCATCCAATAGTGCTAGGTCTTGCGGTGTGGATACGATTACGGCGCCTGCCATTGCTACTCGCTGTGCCATCGTTAGTTGAGCATCTCCAGTGCCTGGGGGCATGTCTACGATGAGTACATCCACATCGCCCCAGTTAACATCCTGCATCATCTGTTCCAAGGCGCCCATCACCATCGGTCCACGCCAGATGGTGGGGGTATCTGCAGGAACCATAAATCCAATGGACATACATTTTAGCCCATATTTTTCAATGGGTAACAAAATTTTTCCATCAGGTGATTGGGGCTTCTCAGAGATGCCAAGCATTAGGGGCAATGAAGGGCCGTAAATGTCTGCATCAAGGATCGCTGTCGAGAGACCCTTTTGAGCGAATGCGAGAGC
>PBWY01000079.1 GCA_002727395.1 Rhodospirillales bacterium
AGTGATTGAAAAGGTTGGCTCCCCGGGCCGGACTCGAACCAGCGACAAGGCGGTTAACAGCCGCCTGCTCTACCAACTGAGCTACCGGGGAACAAACGCACCGTCAGTATTGGTGTTTTAACAGTCAAAGTTATATAGCAAAGCCTTACACGTGACGCGAACCCTTTTGCATCCATAAATTAAATTAACAATTATTTTGTGTTTAAAAGTTTATAACGACGTTTGACTTCAGGAGGAGGGAATGTTTACCATTTGGTTAAATTTATGCAGGGAGTGAAGTGTGGAAAGCAATCAGGAAGCTTCAAGGAGATCTGAGACAAGATCTATAGAGACAGGCTATTCTAAAGACGTTTCAAAGGAAATTGCGAATACATGTGCTGATGCCGGCATTTCTCTTGTGGCTAGCCTTCCAGATGATTGGATAGCCATGACCATAGCGACCTTCGAACAGGATGACAGGTTTAACCATGTCCCGGTAAATCGTGAGGAATCCGCATTAGGTTTGTGTTCTGGGGCATTTCTGTCTGGCACGGGGTCTGCGGCGTTGATGGGCGCGTCGGGCCTCATGACTTTGGTTTATGCGATTACCAAGATTAATTACACATATGAAATTCCAATCTTCATTATGATTACCCAACGGGGTTCGTTTGATGACGGAGCTAAATTTCATGTATCGAACGGTCTTTATCTTGAAGATGTTATGAAATCAATCGACCTTCCCTATACCATTATTAAAAATCGGGATGAGATACCCATGATTGGAGAGGCCTACCGTCACTCAAGAAAGATTAGTCGTCCGACGATTGCGTTGCTTCCTAAAAAACTTCTTCAAGGACAAATTTAAAATGAAATATGAAGAGGCCATAGCCTTCATAGCTAGCCGCTGGAATGATGAGCTTGTAGTTACTTCAGCGGGAACTTCATCCGAACTTTGGTATGCTGAAACCGGAGATACCGAAAGAGTATTCTACCTTGAGGCCTCCATGAGCTTGTCCTCGGTTTTTGCTTGTGGAATTGCTCAGGGAGTTCCAGATGTCCCTGTCTGGGTATTTAGTGGAGATGGGGCGTTTTGTATGAACCCCGGGATGCTTCAAGTCGAACGGCAAATGGATCTTCCCAATTTAAAACATTTTATGGTTTCAAACAGAGCGTACGGGTCTACCTCAAATGTTCCTCTGCCCGGTCGTATCGATAATAATTATCCGGCCATTGCCCATGGTTTCGGTCTTCAGAGGGTTTATTCTTTTGCTTCCATGAATGAATTAACGGGTAAATTTGACGAAGCAGTGATGGAGCCTGGGCATACCTTTATCCATTTGGAAGTTGATCCAATGGATTATAGGGGCGCCTCACCGCCGATGGATGGTCCGGAAGTAAAGTTTCGATTTGGTCGTCACGTAGAAAAACTTTCTGGTAAAGACGTTTTTTCGGCTCCACTAGATTAACGGATAGCTGGGACAATGGAGTTATCTCTTGGCGTTTAGATTTGATGACATTGGCAACCGATTGAAGGCCTTCCGCATGGGATCTGGGTTGGGTGCAGACGAGATAGCATCTAAAATTGGTATTTCTCGGGCGGCATTATACCGATACGAAAAAGGCGAAGTCGCTAAAATAGAGACGTTGGCAAGAATGGCCTCGTTACTAGACGTTTCTGTGCCAACTCTACTAGGCGTCGGGGTGGAGTATATGGCATCTGCGGTTTCATTTTTTGAACGCATTAGGCAAATTGAGGAAACGGCAGAGCATATTATAGTATCGTCAGGGCCGGTGGCCTATCTTCTTACAACGGATCGTTACGACAATGTTTTGGAAAGAGTATTGTCTGAGAGTCTTCCCAGACAGGGTGATGGCTCAAAAGTGGGTAAGGAGAGTGTGTCTGAAATAATGACATTACTAAAAGACCGAAAGAAATCTTACCGTCGAAGGCAGCCCAGCATTGTTACAGTCATTGCGGCAGATGAATTACGACGTTTTCTCCGGAACGGGTTGGTCGGAAAAGTTGAGATGCAGAGTCGTACTAGAAGAAAACGTCGCGAGGTAGCCTTTGAAGAAATGGAACGCATCGCCCACTTTATGGAAGACGAACCAATCGGAGTTCAAATAGGTATAGTAGAAGACACGCTGCCGAGAACGAGTTTCCACGTCTTTCGACAACCCGACCGATTGGTACTTGCAGTCAGCCCCTATCGCTTGGGAGAAAGTCCGAATATTAGGGTTGGGGTCGGTATGATTACGTCAGCTCCGGAAGCCGTTGAACTTCATGAGCAGACCGCCGAAAGTTTGTGGAAACGCGCACTGAAGGGCAGGGATGCGGCAGAATTTACAAGAAGGGCGATTAAACGTTATTCGCGGGAATTTACGTGAGTGATATATAAGGTTAAGAGAGATATATTGAAATTCTTTTAAAATTCCTTTAAAAAGCAGAATGTTTTTTGGAAAAATAACCGAAAATATTTTCCAATTCATCATTTGATCTGATGTATTAGAGTCGTTTTGCAGCGATATTTTTGAATCCGAAATTAGAAATTTCTGAGGTTAAGAGGACATGAATTTTACCGTTCATTCATTTCCAGCAAAAATGGGTTTTGGAGCCGAAGAACGTTCCAATTATGCAAATGTGATATTCGCAGACTTAAAAAATTTAAGCGTAGACGGTCCGGGAGTTAGTCGGGAGACTTATGGTGCCGGAGAAACTGCTGCCATGAAATATTGCGCAGAGTTAGCAGAAAAAGAAGGGCTCTCCTCATGGTATGATGAAGCTGCAAATCTCGTGGTGGAGTTGCCCGGACAAGACAAGTCCGCACCATTCATAATTTGTGGCTCCCATCTTGATTCTGTTCCGCAGGGTGGAAACTTTGATGGAGCAGCTGGCGTGGTTGCCGGACTTATTGTCCTCGTAAGAATGAAACGGGAGGGCAGGGTGCCTCCAATCTCTATACGGGTCATGGCTTTGAGGGGTGAAGAAAGTGCCTGGTTTGGTCAGTGTTATCTTGGTTCGCGGGCTTTATTTGGACAACTTACAAAAACGGATATTGAAAGGCCCCATCGTACAAGTGGAAAGACACTCAAGTCGTATATGCAGGGTGTTAGCGCTAATATTGAAAAAATAGTGTCTGGAGAGCCTCTCATGAATGCGTCGTCTATAGCGGCCTACCTTGAGCTTCACATAGAACAAGGACCGGTGATGGTAGCTCGGGATATGCCGGTTGCCGTTGTCACTGGCTTGAGAGGGAATATTCGCCATCAGAATATAATTTGCGAGGGTGAGGCAGGTCATGCCGGGGCTGTTCCTAGATGGCTCCGTCACGATGCTGTTTTAGCGACTGCTGATTTGTTGCATCGTTATGACGATCACTGGGCGGCACTGCAAGAAAGAGGATTAGATTTAGTTCTGACGACTGGCATTCTAAGCACGAACTCTAACGATCACGCCATGTCTCGAATTCCTGGTCAGTGTAATTTCTCGATAGAAATTAGAAGCCAGAGTATTGATACGCTTGAAGCCTTTTATCAATTGCTGCGTTCGGAGGCAGAGAGTGTGGAGAAAGAGCGCGGTGTTAAATTTAAGTTTGATGAAAGAAGTCTCGCTGCTCCCGCCTTATTAGATCAAGGATGGATAGATCATCTTTTAAAATGTTGTAAGGAGAATAACTTAAATTCGTAGGCAATCGCGAGCGGTGCGGGACATGACGCCGCAGTCTTTGCAAATGTAGGTGTTCCTTCTGCGATGATTTTTATTCGAAACGAAAATGGCTCTCATAACCCAAAAGAGTCTATGGAAATTGAAGATTTCATGTATGGTGTAGATGTTTTGTACCAGGCTTTATTAGATCCACCCCAGTGAAGATTTTAAAAAATAAAATTAAGATTATACGTCCGGACGATTGGCATCTTCATCTTAGGGACGGGGAAATGCTAAAATCGGTGTTACCGTATACGGCTGCGCATTTCGGACGCGCCATCATCATGCCCAACTTGACCCCGCCAATTACGTCAGTCTCTGACGCGATAGACTATCGGGATAGGATAAAGTCTAACCTGATAGGTAAAGAAAATTTTGAACCCCTGATGACGTGCTATCTTACAGATCACACTGATCCGGACGAGGTTGAACGGGGTTTTTACGAAAAAGTTTTTACGGCTGTTAAACTCTACCCTGCTCGTGCAACAACAAATTCAGAATTTGGTGTTACTAAATGGAACAATGTCCACGGCGTACTAGAGCGTATGGAAAAAATAGGAATGCCTTTGCTAGTTCATGGAGAAGAGGCAGATCCTGAAATAGATATTTTTGATCGGGAGGCTTTTTTTATAGATAACGTGTTGAGTGGGTGGGTCAGGAATGACTTTCCTGCTTTAAACATTGTTTTAGAGCATATAACGACCAAGGAGGGTGCAGAGTTTGTCAAATCCTGTGAAAAAAATATTGCTGCTACTGTGACCCCACACCACTTAGTGATTAATCGTAACGATCTATTGGCGGGCGGAATTAGACCACATCTCTATTGCCTGCCGATTGCGAAGAGAGATAAACATCGTAGAGCTCTAAGAAGTGCCGTTACCTCAGGGAATAGATCATTTTTTTTGGGAACTGATTCGGCTCCGCATACCAATAGCAGTAAGGAATCTGATTGTGGTTGTGCAGGAATTTTCAATGCCCAAAATGCTATAGAAATTTATGCGAGTGTTTTTGAGGAGATGAATGCCCTCGAAGAATTTGAAAAATTTGCATCCCTAAACGGGCCGAATTTCTATGGTTTAGAGCCCAATCGCGAATACTTGGTCCTTGAAAAGAAAAACCATAGAATAGATGAAGAAATAGAGTTGCCTGATGATCAAGATACTATTCGACCTTTTCTTTTCGGTGAAGAGCTCAATTGGCGTGTGGTTGATGGTTGACCTAATTGTAAGGTTGACGACAAACCGATATAAAGCATGTCAAATTTGAATTAACAGCATTTTTAATTATGAGGAGGTAGCGGTATGGCTGTAGGCGGAGCTTTTCCAAGTAAGGAATTAATTGCAGAACTTACTGCAAAAATGTTGCTTGAAGTGGAGGCAGTACAGTTCAATTCCGAAAAGCCATTTATATTTACTTCAGGGTGGGCTAGTCCCGTTTATATAGATTGTCGGCGCCTGATTTCCTATCCCCGCCTACGCCAAACAATAATCGATTTCGGTGCGTCCATAATTTTAAGGGATGCAGGCTTTGAACAATTTGATACCGTAGCTGGCGGTGAAACCGCCGGAATTCCTTTTGCCGCCTGGATGGCAGATAGAATGATGCTGCCTATGCAATATGTCAGAAAACAACCCAAGGGTTTTGGAAGAGATGCACAAATAGAGGGTCACCTTAAGGAAGGTGAGCGTGTATTGTTAGTTGAAGATCTGACTACCGATGGGCGTAGTAAGGCGAACTTTTGTAAGGCTCTTCGTGAAGCGGGAGCCATCGTTGAACATGTGTTTGTTGTCTTCCATTATGATATTTTCTCAGAGAGTAAAGCTGTAATGGATGATATGGGGGTTACATTACATGCTTTGGCGACCTGGTGGGATGTCTTGAAAGTTGCTCAACAAGGTGGGCATTTTGAGTTAAAAACGATGACAGAGGTCGAAAAATTTTTGAATGACCCAGCTAAATGGTCATTAGAACATGGCGGTGTCGGTTCTGCACCTTCTTGAGTTAGGGTGCCTAAGTAAACATATTACAAAAGTGGAGGCTCGAGCCGGATTCGAACCGGCGTACAAGGATTTGCAATCCTCTGGATAGCCTCTCTCCCATCGAGCCATGGTATTTGTAGGCATAAGTCATCTTGTATGTATTTTATTAGGCCTTCTTTCAGTAACTGGTCAAGCGGTCTGATCGTACTATGGTATATTTTAATGTTAAATAAGTTAAAATACTTTCGTTTTGTATCTGTTCGTATTTAAATTGAGTTGTGATTATTTTGAGGTTTCGATGGTTGATTTTACCCAGGCACGACAGAATATGATTGATTGTCAGCTTAGAACAAATGAAATCGCTGATGAAGCGATAGTAAATGCTTTTTTTCACGTTCCGAGAGAGGTTTTTGTTGAGCCTAAGCTGCAAGGTGTTGCCTATACGGATAATGATGTTTCAGTTGGCTTTGGTCGTCATTTAATTGCTCCAATGATTTTTGGCCGGTTGTTGCAAGCATTAAATGCACAACCCGAAGAAGTCGCCCTCGATATTGGTTGTGGCACGGGGTATTCAAGTGCTGTTCTTGCGCAGTTAGTTACTACTGTCGTAGCACTAGAGTCTGAAAAACAATTGGCGTTGACGGCTGAAAAGAATTTTCGCGAACTTGCTGTGGATAATGCTGTTCTGGTTGAAGGAGTACTAGAGGAAGGGTACGCAACTCAAGGGCCATATGATATTATAAATTTTTCTGCGGGTATTCCATTTATTCCTTCAACTCTTAAATCTCAAATCTCTGATGGTGGAAGATTGTGTGCCGTGGTTATGAAGGATGGCGGAATTGGAAAGGCTGTGGTGATGACGAATAGAAATGGTATATTCTCTGAACATATCCTTTTTGAAGCCCATGTCGCCACTCTACCGGGGTTTAAAGTTGATAAGGGATTTAAATTTTAGAGCTGCTTAAAACTTGAGGAATTATTGATGTTTCGAGGGGTTTTACTAATATCATTGGGATTTTTTATTTTATTTGATCCTTCCCACGTGATATCGGAAACTTTAAAAGGAGCTATAGCGAAGGCTTATCTAAGTAATCCTCTATTGCAGGCGACGCGTGCTAAACTTCGATCAATCGATGAGGGTGTTTCTCAAGCAAAAAGTGGATGGAGGCCAAAATTAAACTTGGAACTTGATGCAGGACAGAAAAGAGTAGATTCAGGAAAAGGCTGGGAAAATAGAACGCCAAGAACCGGTAGCTTGAGTATAGAACAAAGTCTGTTTGATGGTTGGCGCACTAAGTGGGATGTAGAAAATGCCAAACAGGCTGTCTTTGAACAACGAGCCCAACTAACACTAATCGAGCAAAATGTTTTATTTGAGGCTGTTAATGTTTATATGGATGTTTTGCGGGATAAAGCTGTCTTTTCACTCAACCTTAGCAATGAATCAGTTGTAAAACGTCAGTTAGAGGCTACTAAAGACCGATTTGACGTCGGCGAGGTGACAAGAACAGATGTTGCTCAATCGGAGGCTCGATTATCGAGAGCTACAGCGGACCGTATTCAAGCCAAGGGTTTGCTCTCAATGTCTCGAGCCAGATATCGGAGGGTTATCGGAGACCATCCAGGAACATTAAAACCGGCTCCAGCTGTAGAGGGTTTGCCGAAGTCGGAAAGAGAGGCTATTACTTTAGCAAAAAGAAATAATCCAGAGATACTAAAACTTGTGCATCGATCAGAAGGTGCACGCTTAGCAATAAAAAGAGCAGAAGGCGGTTTGTATCCGACTGTTGATATTGAAGGGAATTTCAAGCGAAAAGATGAAGCCACGTCTACAACAAGCAGTTCAGAGGAAACCTCAATAATCGCAACGATTTCGATACCTTTGTACAAAGGTGGAGCGGTGAGTTCTCGAATTAGAGCTGCTAAACAAAATTGGGCCTATGAAAGACGCAACCTTGATGTTGCCATTTGGAAAATCGAACAAGAGACCTCACAATCTTGGCAAGAACATGAGACTGCTAAAGCTAGAGTGAAAGCACTATCCAGCGAAGTACGGGCAGCAAGAATTGCCCTGGATGGCGTAGAACAAGAAGCTGGTGTTGGCTCGCGTTCGGTATTAGACGTTCTGGATGCGGGACAGGAATTATTGGATGCTCGCGTTAATCTTGTCAAAGCTCAGCGAGAGGTAACAGTATCTGGGTTTAAGCTCAGGCGATCTATCGGAACTTTATTTGCTTCCAAAATGGATTTGGGGATTAAGCTTTATGACCCTAAACTTTACCAAGAACATCAAGAAGATAAGTTATTTGGAAAAACCCTAAATTAAATAAAATTTATAAAACTTTACTAATCTTTAATTACTCGTGGTTTGTAAAATTTGATCGGCCTGGAAATTTATGACTGAAAAACCAAAAGACGCTCAGGAGCCATCCATAGAAGAGATACTTGCCTCGATACGTAAAATCATTTCTCAAAATGAGGGAAAAGATCAAAAAGATTCTTTCGAATTGCCCGAAAGTGAAAATAATTTAGGCGTAAATGATAATATGCATTTAGGTCAAAATACGGGTTCTCTCCCTGAGAAAATTCAAGAAAAAGTAGACTTATCAGAAACCATAAAAGAGACTGATTCTGATGAAAGTATGATCGGTGATTTGGCCAAAGAGATTATGCGTCCCATGATAAAGGAGTGGTTGGATGAAAACCTTTTAGAATTGGTTGAAAGGGCTGTCCGAGATGAGCTAGATAGACTTACAAGGTCTGCTGAAAATAAAGGGCCTTAAACCCTTGTTTTTTAAACTTAATTACAAATTTTTCTTACTTATTTCTCTGTAAGCTTCAGATTTTAAGAAAACGCAAACACTTAATACAATAATAGGTCCACGCTGTGCCGCTTGAAAAAAATTATAAACCCAATGAGGTAGAAGCAAAACATTATTCAAAATGGGAACAATCAAAAAGTTTCGCTTGTGGCTTATCTCTAACTGACTCTCAATCTGAAAGTTTAGGCGACCCTTATTCCATTGTGATACCA
>PBWY01000080.1 GCA_002727395.1 Rhodospirillales bacterium
CCGGCTTCACCTTTGGATGTCAAGCATTTAGACCGGTGTTTGGGGTGTCTTTCTTGCATGACCGCTTGTCCGTCGGGTGTTAATTATATGCATTTAATGGAGTATGGCAGACGTCATATCGAGCAAACTTATAGAAGAAGTTTCTTCGAACGGTTGGTCAGAATTCTTCTCGGGGTGGTATTACCCAATCCTAAAATTTTTAAATTCATACTAGGTTTAGCCGTAATTTTTCGAGGATTTGAAAAATTCCTTCCAAAGAACTTGCGGAAAATTGCACATTTTGTATTAAAGTTAGAAGTAAAAGGTAAAGTAGTGACCCCATCGACGTTTATGCCCACATCGAAGCATAAGTATAGAGTGGGGATGTTGGTTGGGTGTGTGCAGAATCAACTTTACCCGGAAATAAACAATGCAACTATAAGGCTTTTGAATCGGCACGGTTGTGAAGTTGTTGTAATAAAAGATGTTGGATGTTGTGGTGCTCTCAATTTACATTTAGGTCAAAGAGAAAAAGCGTTCAAACATATTAAGTCAAATGTCGATGCCTGGTGTAATGAAGCCGAAAGTTCAAAACTTGATGCGATAATTGTAAATACGTCGGGTTGCGGTACGACGGTTAAGGATTACGGTCATTTATTAAGGGAGGATAAGAAGTATTCTAAGAAGGCGAATGATATCTCCCAACTTTCTGTTGATATAATTGAGTTTATCAGTCTAATTGGGTTGCGAGGAATTAATAGAGAAAAAAAATTAAAGGTGGCCTATCAAGCGGCTTGTTCACTCCAGCATGGACAATCAATCTGTGATGAACCTCTGGAACTATTAAAGGCATGCGGTTTTGAAGTGGTTGTCCCTTCTCACGGGGACCTTTGTTGCGGTGCTGCTGGAACCTATCATATTCTGCAAGAAAAAATATCCGAAGAGTTGCAAACTAAAAAAATTAAGTCGCTTGTGCATTGTTCACCTGATATAATCGCCAGTGGCAATGTGGGGTGTATGATGCAGCTGAAAATGTCAGATACTAACAATGTGTCGTTTCCGATTGTGCATACAGTAGAATTATTGGATTGGGCAACTGGCGGCCCTAAACCTCCATCAATGAAATAATTATTTGGATACTTGTTGTGATGAAAATAAAAGAGTGGATGAAAAGTGCTAATGACCTTCGGTTTAATATTCCGATAGAAGGTGGACAAAATGACCCTAGGCTGCTTCCTCTTTTTGATGCTTTAAGGACAACTAAAGACCCAGATGAAGCATTAGAGATTGAGGCTGGAATTTGGGCCCTTTGGGGACTTTCGGGAGATGAGGATATAGACCAGTTAATGACAATTGGTATCAGTGCGCTTGGTGAAAGTGATGGAGAAACGGCGCTTTTAGCATTTAATGAGGTTATAGAAAAGGCACCTAGCTATGCTGAAGGGTGGAATAAGAGGGCTACATTATTTTATTTGGCTGGAGAACCTGAACTCTCAATTTCCGATATAAAGAAAACATTGGAGTTAGAGCCCCGGCATTTCGGAGCTCTTTCAGGTTTGGGTTTGGTATACATAGATATAGGCGAAGAACGCAAGGCTTTAGACGCTTTTGAAGAGGCCTTAAAAATACACCCCCATATGGAAGGCACAAAAACGCAAGTTCGTGAATTGCGCAGTGTTGTTATTGGTCGCGGCACTTAGCGAATAAAGTTTATTTCCCAACTCAGCTAAATTATTTAGTCAATTTTAGCAATACGCAGAATATTAGTGGTCCCTGGGGTGCCAAATGGAACTCCAGCCGTTATAACAACACTCTGTTCTGGGACAGCATATCCAAATTCTTTGGCAATCTGGCATGCTCGTCCGACCATATTTGAAAAATTAATTACATCTGGGGCCATTACACATTGAACGCCCCAAGCAAGGGCGAGTTTTCTGGCAGTTGCGAGACTTTCGGTAAGGCAAAGAATCGGCACCTCTGGGCGCCCCCTAGATGCACGTAATGTAGTCGAGCCGGATGTAGTGTAGGTAATGATCGCCGCCGCTGAAATGGTATGTGCCACTTGCCGAGCGGCATCTGTAATTGCATCAGGAGCGTTAGCTTCTGGGTCTCTATGCTCGCTGTTTGTGCGATAGCAAAATTCGGGATCGCGTTCCACTCGGTGGATAATGCTATCCATCATTTTGACTGCTTCTAATGGATATTTTCCGGCCGCGGTTTCAGCAGATAGCATCACTGCATCTGCCCCATCATAAATAGCGGTCGCTACGTCCGAAGCTTCTGCCCTGGTCGGTTTTGGTGCCTCTATCATGGACTCTAACATTTGAGTTGCCACCACCACTGGCTTACCTTGTTGTCGGCATTTTCGTATGATCTGTTTCTGAAGGCTTGGGAGATCCTCTGGCGGGAGTTCAACACCAAGGTCGCCGCGAGCAATCATAATGGCATCAGAAACTTTTATGATTTGATCTAGCTGATCGATGGCGCTGGGTTTTTCTAGTTTAGAGAGGATACTTGCACGTCCGCCAATTAATTCGCTCGCTTCTAAAACATCTTCGGGGCGTTGAACAAAGCTGAGGCCAATTAGATCTGCCCCTAGTTCGAGCGCAAAATTTAAATCCTCTCGATCTTTTTCCCCTAGTGGGGAAATAGGCAAAACCGCATTTGGTATATTCACTCCTTTATGATCGGAAATAGAACCCCCAGTAACAACCTCTGCCTCCGCTATTTGTGATTCAGCTTTTATTATCTTTAAACATAACTTTCCATCATCAATTAATAGTTCAGTTCCAATCTTAAGAATTGTAAAAATTTCTGGGTGGGGAAGAGGAATACAGCTCGAGTCTCCCAGGTTTTTATTTAGATCAAGCTTTACAGTATCTCCTGCCAACAGTTCGCTGGCCCCATCCATAAACTTACCTACTCGTACCTTTGGGCCCTGTAAGTCGGTGAGGATTGCTGCGGGCCGACCAGTTTCGATTTCTAATTCACGGATCCAAGAAACGCGGGCCGCATGATCTTCATGTGAGCCGTGGCTGAAATTAAGCCTATAGACATCTGTGCCCGCATCGAAAAGTTCCCGCACAGACTCTAAAGAGTGGCTGGCGGGGGCCAATGTAGCGACAATTTTAGCCTGACGGAATCTACGCATAACATATTTATAAAACAGTGTACTAATATGCGCCAGCGCATATAGCAATACTACGAAAATCATTTACATTTGTTAACGTGGGGCCAGTTACAACATTATGACCAAGAATATCAAAAAATTCAGCACTTCGGTGTGCGGCGAGCAGCCCTGTCGGGTCCAGACCTAATTCCGTTGCGCCAGCGATGCTGTAGGGCGTTAAAAAGCCCCCAGCATTTTGACTATTACCATCTATTCCATCTGTATCGCAGGCCAATGCCCAAATCTTGGGATCGTGGTTAAGTGTTAATGCTAAAGCAAGTAGATATTCTGAATTTGGACCCCCATACCCCGTTGCGCTATTAAGAGAAACAGTAGCCTCGCCCCCAGAGAGCAGAATAAGGGGTGGGGAGGTCGTACTACGAAAAGTTGCCATTTTGAGGGCTTCCTCTGCGTTAATTTTGGCAATCTCAGTAGCTATGCCGGAGATAGAATCACCTAAATTTATTACATCCCAGCCCCATTTTTTGGCTTGTGTAGCCGCCGCTTCCAATGCGTCCCCGGCCCGGGCGATAATATTAACAGTATCTGCTTGAAAGCCCTCTCTATTTAAAATATTTAGCCTTCTGTTGGTCAGAATCTTCTTTAACTTGTCTGGGATATTTAGATCATAGCGTTTTAATATATCAGAAACTGGTTCACTATCGGTTGGTAAAATCGTTGGACCGGAAGCAATTATTGAAGGGTCGTCTCCGGCAACGTCAGACATAACCAATGTTACAATCTGTGCGGGTAGTGCGGCTAAGCGGAGTTGCCCACCTTTAATACCAGACATGGCCTGCCTAACGGTATTTATTTCCTTAATAGATGCACCAGAGCTCAAAAGTGCTCGATTAATTAGTTTAATGTCTTGTAAGGCTATTCCTTCAATAGGATACGCCAGCAAAGAGGAGCCTCCACCTGACATTAAACTAATTACAAGGTCATCAGCATTTAAGTTCGAGACTACTTCCATCATTTCATGAGCGGCATTCTCGCTTTGTTGATCTGGAATTGGGTGGCCTGCTTCAATTATTTTTATATTTCTTGTATTTGTTTTGTGCTCGTATGGAACCACAACAACTCCAGACAGTGGTTCATCCCATAATTCTTCTAAAACCTTCGCCATCCACGCAGAAGCTTTCCCGGCGCCTATTACTATTGTTCTACCTTTTGGTTTCTTAGGAAGGTGACGGGGAATACGTTTTTCGGGGGAAACTGCCTCGACTCCAACATAGAAAAGCTTTTTAAGATTTATCTCTGGTTGTAGATCCATAATTCTATTATGACTTATAATTAGTATTTACGGCAAAGCGAATGTGTAAGTTGAAAAAATCCAGCTTGCTGCGAGAGCATTCCTATTCATTCAATTTGTTAAAATGGTTTGGTACAGCAGCAGGCGTTATTGGTGCTTTAATCTTAGCACTTAATTTGCCTATGAGTGGATGGGGTTGGTTATTATTCGCCATTTCATCTTCGTCTTGGACGTTTGTAGCCGCAGTGATGAAAGACTACAGTTTAATGGTACTACAAATAGCCTTCCTAATGGTAGATTTAATAGGAATATGGAGGTGGCTAATGATATAAAATAAAGTAGTGACCCCAATTTTTTGCGCATTATGTTTTGTAAGTTTCTATTTATCAAGAATGATGTATAAATCGGTGGTAAATGGTTTTAAAGATCAAATTAAAGCTAAAAGGAAAAAACGATGTCTGAAATTGACTCCCAAACCCAAATAGAATTAGAGGCAGCTGCGTTTAGAGTTCTCACAGGACACCTTTTAAAAAGGAAAGACGTCCAAAATATTGATATTATGAATCTCGCTGGTTTTTGCAGGAATTGTCTAAGTAAATGGTATTTAAATGCCGCCAAGGAACGGGGCCTTACTATGACCATGGAAGAGGCTCGAGAGAAAATTTACGGTATGGCATATGAGGATTGGAAGAATAAATATCAAAAAGAGGCAACATTGGACCAACAAGAAGCTTTCAAAAAAGTATTGGCAGACCCGAACCTTACGTCCTGAACTGAAAAGTCGTTAAACTTTTCGGTTTTCGCGTACTCATTAGATAATGAACGGCGTCTTACCAACTATGGGGTGAGGTTTTGTAAATTGAGAGGAAAAATATGTCAGAGGAGACTGGAAACGTGGCGCGCAACCATTTACGTGCTTACATTGATCGAATTGAACGGCTAGAGGAGGAAAAGGCGGCGTTAATGGAAGATATTCGCGAAATATACGCTGAAGCTAAAGGAACTGGTTTTGATCCAAAAATAATGCGTCAAGTTATAAGAATTAGGAAAATGGAGCCTGATCAGAGACAGGAACAAGAATATATTTTGGACACTTACCTGTCAGCTCTTGGAATGCTCAAAAATTTAGATTTAGACGATAAAGTTGATAATAGCTTAATGGAGGTGGACCTCGATTTAAAATGATAAGTGAAAACAGACTCCCAAACTTGTAATCTTTAAGGTCGTTTTGATCCAATAATTTTATCTTGAGTTTTGTTTTTAAAGTCACTCGCATCATGGCGCTCGTGTAATTGCTCGTCCAATTCTCCGCGATGTTTGTTAACCATCCGACCGCGTTTGACTGTTTCTCTTTTGTCGATATCTCTTGCCCAACGCATAGCGTTGGTATAAGCCTCCGCATCAATGAACTCAGCCGCATCATATTGTCTATTTAAAAGTACGCCTCCGTACCAGGGCCAAATCGCTATATCTGCAATCGTATATTCGTCATCACATATATATTGATTGACGGCTAAGTGTTTATCCAAAACGTCCAATTGACGTTTTGTCTCCATGGAAAAACGGTTAATTGCATATTCAATTTTGATTGGTGCATAGTGATAAAAATGACCAAATCCGCCCCCTAGATACGGTGCACTGCCCATTTGCCACATCAGCCACGATAGACATTCTGCGCGGGCAGCCCTGTCACTGGGCAAAAAGGCTCCAAATTTTTCGGCTAGGTATAATAATATTGCGCCGGACTCAAAAACCCGTGTCGGTGGGTTAGTGCTATGATCCATTAAAGCGGGAATCTTTGAATTAGGGTTAATTTTTACAAAATCACTCCCGAATTGTTCTCCATCACCAATCTTAATCATCCATGCATCATATTCTGCATCATTAAAACCTAATGAGAGGAGCTCCTCGAGTAGGATCGTTACTTTAACACCATTGGGAGTGCCTAAAGAGTATAGCTGGAGAGGGTGCTTTCCGATAGGTAACTCCTTGTCATGTGTTTTGCCTGCAATAGGTCGGTTGGTTGACGCGAAGGGGCCACCATTATGTTTTTCCCACTTCCATATCTTGGGCGGCGAATATGATGATTCTGACATTAATAATCTCCGATTTTTGGCACCCGCCTATTTTTTAAGCTCACGGTGCAGGAACATCAGTTTATAAAATTACATACAAACAATAAAAGTGCACGATGTTACTAGTGTGTAAATTTAGGTGCCGCTATAAGATACAATTAGAATCAACATTGATAGTCAAAGAATTTAAATAGGAATAATTTAGTTATTTTTATTAGTAAAAGATAAAAATATCATTTTAATCGCTTATGGGATTATTAGAGATAAATAGTTCCGTCCCTTTAAAGGCATGTATGTTTCTATGATAAGTAAAAAGAAGTGTCATAAAGATTTTGTTGTTTTGGCATTCTATCATTTTATTCAGATAGATGATGTCGAAATTTTGAAGATCTCTATGAAAAAAGTTTGTGAAGACAATAAAATAATCGGCACCATTTTATTAGCGGAGGAAGGTATAAATGCCACGATCGCTGGCGGCAGGGCTGGCATTGATAATCTCTTGTCCCACCTTAAGGTTGATATTCGTTTTTCTAATTTAGTTTACAAGGAATCCTTTACAAAGAAAAAGCCTTTCAAGCGGTTGAAAGTTAAAACTAGAAACGAAATCGTTAGTATGGGTATCCCTAATACCGACCCAAAATCTCTTTCTGGGATTAGAGTCGATGCGCACCAGTGGAATCAGCTAATTCAAGACCCAGACGTTATTACAATTGATACACGGAATGAGTACGAGTGTGAAATCGGGAGTTTCAAAAATGCAGTTTCACCGGGAACTAAAACTTTTCGTGAGTTTCCAGGTTTTGTAGACAAAGCCTTAGATCCTGAAAAACATAACAAAGTGGCGATGTTTTGCACTGGTGGTATACGTTGTGAAAAGGCTACGCACTATTTACTCAAAAAAGGTTTTAAGGAGGTTTACCAACTAGATGGTGGCATTCTCAAATATTTGGAAACCGTCAATCATGAAGAGAGTCTGTGGCACGGAGAATGTTTCGTATTTGATGACCGCGTGACGGTTGATAAAAATCTTGGCCCAGGCTCTTTTAAACAATGCAGTGCTTGTCGTCGACCTTTGTCTGCTAAGGATAGGGAGAGTCCAAATTTTGTACAGGGAATATCCTGTCCACATTGTTATGGCAAAATCAGTGTGAAAAAACTTTCTGCTTTAAAAGAAAGACAGCATCAAATTGAACTGAGAAAAATACGAAAAAATGGAACAATTAGAAATGATAAGAGGAATTAGTAATTATGTCAGATTATCCTTTACTCTATTCATTTAGACGTTGTCCTTATGCTATGCGTTCAAGAATGGCGCTTAAAAAAGCGGGTATTATTTGTGAATTGAGGGAGGTGGTGTTACGCGACAAGCCTTCAGAAATGTTAGAGTTATCGCCTAAAGGAACAGTTCCTGTTTTAAAACTAGCGGATGGCAAAGTATTGGAGGAAAGTCTGGATATTATGCATTGGGCACTTAATTTTCGAGATCCGGATAGGTGGTTAGAACCAATAGATGAGATTGGGGCAATTATTAACCTATTGGATAATGAATTTAAAATCACTCTGGATAAATATAAATACTACATAAAATACCCAGAGTTTTCCCAACAATATTACAGATCGGAGGGTGAAAAGTTTCTTATTTATTTAAACGAAATTCTAACTAAAAATCAAGGTCTCGGTTTATGCGATTTAAGAACAACTTTGGCAGATATAGCGGCATTTCCTTTTGTGCGCCAATTTGCTTTTGTTGATAAGACTTGGTTCGATCAAACTCCCTATAAAATGTTGCAGGGTTGGCTAAATTTTCATCTATCGAGTCCACTTTTTAAGAATGTTATGAAAAAGTACAAAGCTTGGATCCCAGGAGATCCCTTGGTATTATTTGGTGAAGAGGTGAGCTAACTGGTCGAAAAACTAAAACTTTTCTACCCATGGCCTTAGTTCTATTTCCCATGCCCAGCTGTCGCGTGGCTGACGCAAAAAATCATAATAGGTCTTGGCTATATTGTCGGGGTCTAAAAGTCCATCTGACCCTCTATCGTCCCGCGGATCATTCGGTTGTTTAATACCTCCATCAATGACGAAGTGGGCAACGTGAATATTTTTTGGGTGTAGTTCTCGGGATAGACTTTGTGCTAAACCACGTAAGCCGAATTTACCCATGGCAAAGGTGGCGGAATTTGGGTAACCCTTTACACTGGCGGAAGCACCTGTAAAAAAAAATCGACCCTCGACCACGTGGTACCATCAGTTTGGCCGCTTGCTGGGCGACCAAGAAGCCACCATAACATGTGATTTTAATTGCCTGTAGAACTAGACCTGGATCTAAGTCCGTAATTGGGCCTCGCACTCGGTTAGACGCATTATAAATTACTATATCAGGTTGTGCGATGTCTGAACTCACTCTATTAAACAAATCTATGACATTTCCTGGAGAAATCGCATCACATTTATAAGTATTTGCACCCGTTTCAGATACTAATGACTCTAGCTTATCTATATTGCGTGATGCCAACGCGACTTTTATTCCTCTTGAGGTGAAAAGACGCGTAAGTGAGGAACTTAAACCTTGCCCGGCCCCCACTATCAGAGCCAACTCATTTGTTTCTACAGTCACTGTCATATTTATTAATTTACTTTAACAGGGTTCACTAATACATGGTGAACCACACCATTTACGTGCTTGATACGTTTAGCGATAGTTAAAACCTTATTTAGCTCTTTTTGGGATAGTGCCCGACCAATAAGATAAATTGTCGAATTTACAACACGAGTTTGATAGTTCGCTGACTTAATACCTTTTTCCGCGAGAAGTTGGGAGTTAAGTTTAGTACTAATCCAAATATCATTTGCTGTATTTTTAAACTTTCCAGTATTTGTGACCTGAACATTATTGTAAATTGTTCTGATGCCCGGTATGCCGCTAGTCAGTGCTATGATACGTTGCCGTTGATATTCTGACCCTACCGTGCCTGTAAGCATTACTCTTCCTTCATAAACATTTGTATGTAGGTTAAAGAATAAGTCGTGGTTTTTACCGCTAAAAAGCCGTTTATTGATATCAAGTTTTATTTCAGCATCTGTGGCAATCTGTTTTAGCAGTCGTTCTTCGATAATAGTACAGCTCTGAAAGAATATTGTGCTCATCATAAGCAAGATAAGGGCCTTAGCGAACTTTGGTGCTGGGAAGGGTAGTTTATTAAGTTTGACTTCCATAAAGAGCCTCTAATTTTTCGAAGAACTTCTCGCGAATAATGTGTCGCCGAATTTTTAGGGTAGGTGTTAACATTTCATTATCAATTGTGAATGCTTCATGGCTTAAGGTAAATCGGCGGACTTTTTCAATACCAGAAAGATTGTTACTTACTCGGTCAACAGCTTTAACCATTACCTTTTTGAAATCGGGTTGTTCAACAACAAATTCTAGGTTAGTTTTTGAGTGTCCGTTTTCTTTAGCCCAAGCAGCCGCGTATTCCGCATCTGGTATGATTAGAGCTGTTAAATGTGGACGCCTGTCACCATAAACCATGGCTTGTCCAATTTCAGGCTGAGTCGTTAACATTCCCTCAATACGTTGTGGAGAAATATTATCACCCCCAGAATTAACGATAATATCCTTCTTTCTATCAGTTATTTTGAGATACCCGTCTCCGTCGAATTCTCCTATATCGCCCGTGTGAAGCCACCCATCTTTGATTGCTTCGCCAGTTGCTTCTAGGTT
Source organism: Rhodospirillales bacterium (assembly GCA_002727395.1). GTDB lineage: Bacteria > Pseudomonadota > Alphaproteobacteria > MPNO01 > UBA2964 > UBA2964. Next base: position 10,197 of record PBWY01000080.1, read on the forward strand.
ATTCCAATAACCTTGCATCACCAGCTCTCCTTTAACAATGATTTCTCCATCATTCGCTATCTGGCAATCGACACCTTTCATTGGTTTTCCAACGGTGTCTATTCGATTGTCAGAAGGGGGGTTGCAGCTTATTACTGGTGCACTTTCAGTTTGACCATAGCCTTGAAGCAGCTTTATACCAAGCGCAGTAAAAAAAATTCCAATATCATAATTCAGAGGTGCGCCGCCGGAAACTAATGCTTTGAGCTGGCCACCAAATCGACCTTTTACCTTTGAACGAACGAGTTTATCTAGAACAACATTTTGTAAATTTTCAGATAGAGACATGCTAGCGGGCTTTTCGTATTTTTTTCTTCCGAGTTGAATTGTTTTATTAAAAAGTTTTTCAGAGATGCCGCCTGCCTGTTTTACACCCTTTCTAATACGATCGTGCATCACTTCATATAACCGGGGAACAGCGGTCATAAGAGTAGGGTGTACCTCTTCCATATTTTGGGCCAATTTATCTATACCTTCTGCATAATAAATTTGTGCGCCTATCATGATCGGAAAAAATTGACCTGCGGTATGCTCGTAGGAGTGCGATAAAGGAAGAAATGATAAAAACACTTCATCCCCAAGCCCCATTTCCTGCAGTAAATCAATAGATCCAATACAATTACAGAGTATAGCTCCGTGGCTTAACATCACCCCTTTAGGTGTCCCCCCTGTCCCTGAAGTATAAATAAGACAGGCAGTTTCATCACGTGATATACTCTCTATGGCGTTATCAAGTATCGCCGCAGTGTCAGTACACGAATTAACAATTGTATCTAAACTGTGTAACGATATACGATCTGTTTGAACTTCGAGTTTTGGATCAAATGAAATTGCAAATTTTAGGCTAGCTACTTTTTCCGCCGCTGGAAGTACATTCTTTGCTATGTTAGTTGAAGATACTATAACTCCAATTGCTTGGGAATCTTCCAAAATATATTTATGATCTGATATACTATTTGTAACATAGGCGGGTACTGTTATTCCCCCTACAGCCATAATAGCGAGATCGGCGATAGGCCACTCCGGGCGGCTTTCTGAGACTAACCCAACTCTGTCACCAGGCTTAACTCCGAGGGTTTTTAGTTTGTCTGCTAAGCTAGCGACGCGTTTGGCCGCTTCCTCCCAAGTAACAGATTGCCATGTGCTTCCTTTTTTCGACCATAAAAAGGGGGCATCACCTTTCTTTAATACCTTGTCATAAAATAGCTCTATTAGATTTTTCATTTGGTCCATCTTACAGCCCACGCTTTAGATTGATACTTTAATTAGTCAATATAAATTAATTCAGTTGGTGCACTAATTCCGTTTAGTTGGAAGAATTAAATTAATTTTTTTTAAACAAGTATATTACTATTTCTATGAAACTTTGAAACTTGTGGGCGCTATATACAAGCTTAATTATTCTTTCCAGATTGGAATACACCTTTCGGCGACAACATATTCGTATGGTATTGGTTTGGTCAGTTGACCTACTGACTGTGCAAAAGCATTTATACGCTGAATAGTAGTCCTAGATATAGAGGGTGCATAAAATGGTGTATCATTATTTACGATATCTGAGATAAGATTTGTCGCTTCCGGAGGAAATAATTTTTCCCCTACTTTGATCGCAATTGATGGATCGGATCTAAGTGCTCGCTGTGCTTTGACAATTGCCCTTACGGCGGCTTCTACCGATTCGGGCTCTTTCTCAAGATAATTGTCTGTTATAGCGAAACCCGCACAAGTGGTGTATCTAACCTCACCAGGGTCATAACCTCTGCGGACATCTATATGAA
>PBWY01000054.1 GCA_002727395.1 Rhodospirillales bacterium
ATCCCTTATGCGCACCATAGTATGCAGATATTCCATTTATTTCCTTTCCATAATTTAATTTTACCCCTTGAGAGGTATCCTCGATATCCCTTGAAATCCCTAAAACGCTCTAACTATTGATTAATTTATCTGCTAGCTACATTTTGTTCCTCTTCAGATGCAGCACTTTTAATATCTTCTTTTTTTGAGAAAACAAATAGGGCCACTATAGCAGAAACCCCAACCCCAGCTAATATAGGCCAAGCAAAACCCCAAAGACCCGACAAACCACCGATGACCAACGCACCAAAAGCTGGACCTGAACGGTTTAATAAACCCCATAGCGACATGACACGTCCCCGCAAATCTCCACGCACTGTGCTTTGAACAGTGACCTGACCGGCAATATTAACGCCCACTTGAGAGATACTAAGAAGGATCATACAAAAAACTGCAAACCAGAAATTCGCTGTCAATACAAAGAACGTTAACGAAATCAAGGTGCCGAAAACAAAGATAAAATACGAATTAAGTATTTGATTGCTTCGCCTTAAACTTCCGACCAAAAGCGAAGCCACCATCGCACCTACACCTGCAGCAGACACTAAAATTGGTACACCCTCCTTCGGGTCATGCCCGAATAGTGTTTCCGACATTCCAGGGAGTAATTCCATGTATGCGCGCAGCAAAAGTGATGCAAATACCATATTGAGAAATAAATACTTGATAACTGGATGCCCAGTCGCATATTTCAGGCCTTCCACAAGATGGCTTCGCATCGAGTGACCTTTCTCGGCTTTACGATCAGGGTTCACTATCCTGACCCAGAAAAGTGCAACCGAAAAAATTAAATTAGCCACAGCACTTACAGCAAAAACTGCGCCCACACCCCAGACCGCCAATATCGGGGCGACCAACGCTGGGCCGACAGTTCTTCCTAAATTATAAAGAATTGAATGGGTTGCAATTGCAGCTGATAGATCCCTCTTGGGCACAAGGTTAGGTGCCAGGGACATACGCACAGGCGTCCAAAAACCAGCACAAAAGCCGTGCAGCAGTGCAAACCCCAATAATAACCAAATATTAATCAAGCCACCAAGCGTCAAGAATGCTAGAACGCCTGTTACAGCCATCATCGCAGCTTGAACAAAACGTGCCATTAAAAGCCTATCATGACGATCCGCTAATGCCCCCGCAATTGGCGAAATAACAATTCCCGGTCCTGCCTCCGCCATAGCAATAACACCTAACCATAAGCCTGACTTGGTGAGTTCCCATGCCAATACAGCCAACCCTATACGGTAAAACCAGACCCCGGCTCCCGCCAACCAGCCTGCACCTTCAACGATAACAAAATCCCGATGCTGTAAAGCACGAAAAATACTTTTGCTCATCAAACCGACTAGTAGACGTCGAAGCATAAAGAATCTATTCCTTCTCGAAGTTAAGTACTGTGATATAGAGTATAACGGTCCATTTATTGTAGATAGAGTGCAGCCAAAGTTTTGGGAATGAAGAGCAAACTGAGGAAAGCAGTTTTTTTTGACCGGGATGGAACCCTTAACGTGGATCATGGTTATGTTCACGACTGGGATAACTTCGCATGGATTCCTGGTGCACGGGACGCAATTAAGTTAGCCAACAATCATAACTATCTTGTTTTCGTTGTTACAAACCAATCGGGTATTGGTAGAGGATATTTTAGTGCGGATGATGTTAGAAAATTGCACATACAAATGAACCATGACCTGAAAAGAATTGGGGCTCACATCGATGCTTTCGAATTTTGTCCGCATCATCCGGATGCAACACTTCCCGAATACAAAAAAGACAGCAACTATCGCAAGCCCGCCGCGGGCATGCTAACAAAACTTATTAATAACTGGCAGATTGATACTGATCACAGTTTCTTGATCGGTGACAAAGAGAGCGATGTTATTGCCGCTAAAAATGCGAATATAAGCGGCTACCTTTTCACAGGCGTAAACCTATACCATTGTTTATCCCAACACCTTAATTATTAGAATTTCTAAGAACTAAACCCAAATTAAAAATAAAACTAGAGGTTTTAAGTTAAACCATTGAATTGCATTTGAACTTCTTTTTCGAAAGCTAATAATTTTTGTACACTTAGCCTATTTTCCATTCGATTAAAGTGTGATTGACAATTTGGAAAATTCGAAAGATTTAGACTGAATTGACTTGCCCTTCGAAAACACCAGTAAAAATTAGTATCTGGTGCCGTCATGCTGCCAAAGAAATATTCTTTCCCTTCCAGGAGATTCTCTGCAATAGAAAAACACTCATAAACATGCTCCGAAGCGTGTTTCCGAATATTTTCCTCTGTTCCTTCGATATCACATACTTTTATTGGTCCGTTTATAATACGCAGGTAGGGATGAATGCCGGACGAACACCAAGAGACTAGTGAAATAGCCTGTAATAGCTCCCAAGGATCTTGAGGTAATAATTTTGCCTCCGGAAATGTATTCGCAATCCACTGTTGAATAGCAACGTTTTCGCTTAGTTGCGTTCCATCAACAACGAGTAATGGAACCTTATGCTTGGGATTGATTGATAAATATTCTGAAGACATGTGCTCTTTTTCAGAAAAATTTAATGTAATTACTTCAAAATCCGCACCGGCCTCTGTAAGTGTAATATACGGGGCTAAAGCACAAGTAATTGGTGCATAGTAAAGCTGAATTTTCATATTTACTTTCACAATTTCATTTTCTTAGAATTTAAAAAAACCTTGAAACGTCGGATTATCTATCTGGGAATAAAGATAAAATTTTTGACATAATTGCCAAATTGTCCTTGCCTCGCGTTAATTTGATGCTCATCAACCAGAAACTGGTTTTTATTACGTAACACCCCATCAATCAATGCAAACCCGTCATATTCAAGAGTCTCCATCATATCAAAAACGTTATTGACCCCTTCACCTGCATGCGAGAATTCATTTTCAACAAAAAGGTTTGGGCGATCTCGTGATAAAGTTTCTTTTGCCCCTTCAAGAACAGACATTTCATGCCCTTCAACGTCAATTTTTATGAAGCCTATATCACGTATTCTAAGATCATCAATCCTACTCCCTGGCACTTTCAGCTGGTACCCATCCTCATGTTCAATACTCGCACCGTTGTTGGACCAACCCTTGCGGCCCTTAGGAATTACCAAGTTTACCTCACCTGTGGCGTTAGATAATGCCATCTGGTTAATAGTGACATTTTGATCGGCTACATAATTCAGGATTCGTAGTGGAATTGGATTAGGTTCAAATGCATAGACATGTGGCGAGTAACGGGACAGAAAATAAGTAAACAGACCAAGGTTTGCCCCTACATCCAAACAGATTCTTTTAGGATCTACTAAAAATTTAAGAAGGCCCATCTCTGGGTCTATTGTTTTCAAATATTTATATGATCGATATCGATAATACCCACGAAAGGGCACCCATCTGAACTTAATATCAAGGCGAATATCGTTCAAATAATCACGCAAATTTTCTTTAGGAAGCTTGATCATGGAACTAAAATTTTACAATACCCTTAAATCTGACGTTGCAACAAAACTAGCTTTAGATAAGTGGATTTAAATAACTCTTATTGTCTATCCACTGTTGAACCTTATACACTAACAAGCTATCAACATCATTTTAAATTTATAAAATATAGACTTTTGGAGTTTGACAATGGCCCAAGCCGAAGCAAGACATATTCTAGTTGATACCGAGGAACTTTGTGAAGACCTGAAAAATAAAATTGCGGAGGGGGCTGATTTTGCCAACCTAGCTAAGGAACATTCCTCCTGTCCATCAGGAGCGAACGGCGGCGACCTTGGTTCCTTCGGCCCTGGTCAAATGGTGCCTGAATTTGACAAAGTCGTTTTTAGTGCGCCAGTTAATGAGGTGCAGGGACCAGTTAAAACGGAGTTCGGATACCATCTACTCGAAGTGACCAGTCGATCAGATTGATCCATTTGGGTTTTAATCATTATTTCATTTAGAATGATTATCCCCCGCCATTAGATCATCAACGACTTTATCTAAGGCGTCCCATCCAGCGAGTTGATAGCTATAAAGGTCCATTACAAAGCCGGGGCCGGCGTAAAATTTTTCATAGAGCATATGCCTCCCGGCGAACTCCGTCCCCAAGATATCCCAAGCCAGACGAATTAATTTCATTCGTTCCTTGGCATCTTGGTCGGGTAAAGACCAATAAGTCTGGAACTTTTTATATATTTCCGGGTCATCCATGACCGATGAGTCGGCTGGCATTTGAATAGGGCCGCCACCCATTAATTCCCGGACTACATCACAAATTTTAGAATGATTGTTTGAACACCAATGTAATGCTGCGTACATAAATCGCCTGTTAACGGTTACAAAACCTCCCGGCATTTTTTCGCAGTCAAAAATTTGCCCTCTTACCATTCCCTCCAATGAAGCTAGTTGTGCTGCGAGTTTACCCAAGGTGCTTTTAACTGCGGGAATAGAACCCGCTTTATTCGACTCTGTTAATTTGTGGGCAACGCCAACAATTAGACGCAATTTTTCGACAAATCTTATATTAGCCTGATGGTTAGCCAGGGAATGACCGGGTGTACGAAAATAAATTTCACGCGTCATCTCGACGTTATTGTGTAAAAATACCCGTTCCCAAGGGATTTTAACATTCTCAAATAGAATAGCCGCATCAGTCTCATCATATCGCGCTGAAAGGGGAGCATCAAACTCACGACCTGACGATAATTCATATGGTTTACGCGACCAAATAGACACACCTTCCATGTTTAGCGGCACCGCACAGGTAATTGTCTCCGCCTCCTGACCGGGAGGTACGGGTTGCAAGTTACCAACCCAAGTCTCATGACAATAAACCGAGCCAGTACCAATCATTTTCAATCCGTTGATCGTAACACCCTCATCATCTTCTCCAACCACGCGTAATGTGGGGGAAACAATCCCTGCAACGTCCATTTCATCCCCGGCACGGCGAGAACCTTGAGGATTGGTTACGGCATGCGACATATAGAGGTCCTCCCGGCGCGCTTTCCTGTAGTAAGATTGAAGCAGGTCACCAGTGCCCTGTCTCAAATCGTTGAAGAGTTTCGGCTGGGTGGCAAGACCTGATAGATAACTCGGAAAATTATCTGGAGAGCGCCCCATGAAACCCTGCGTCCAGGACGCGATAAGACGATGCGTTTCATAACGCCGTTCCAGATCTTCCCTCGACTTCGGCTGTAAATAATAAGTGGAGAATTCCTCTCCGCCCTCTTCGCTAACCATAACATCACGATTTTCGCTTGCAGCTTTGCGTTCATATATGCTCGCTATCGTCTCTGCACCCTTGGAAAAAGCCGGATGAGTTGTGACATCCTTCACGAGTTCTTTCCCAATATAGACCCGACGACCATCGCGGATGCTATCGAGATATTGATTTCCGGTTAACATCTTTATTTCCTCACACTTTAGCCAAGACAATTTTATAAAAAGCTTTACTATAAAACATAGATGTAAATTAGGTGCAAACTAACTTATAGAAGGTGATCCGAAGGAGCAATTTAGTAGGAAGAGTTCAAGAAATTCATCAATTTAAGAAAAAAATTATAAACCAACAGCATTTTCGAATGGACACCGAGAACATTAAATCTCCAGGCAATCCATGGCAAGGAACAACTAAATGACGCAGAGTACTACGGAAAAACTCGCCGATTTCGCAGCTTCATTGACAATCGAACAAATACCAACTGATGTTA
>PBWY01000081.1 GCA_002727395.1 Rhodospirillales bacterium
CATAAGATGGTAACAGAGGTTGGTGGTTATCTTACTCATATGGAAAATGTGTGGTTTTACGTCTATGCAACGCCGGACTATCTTTACCCAGACCACAAGCGCGGCCTAGTTTGTCGTCATATCCCTGGATATATATGGGTCAACCAGCAGGGTAAAAGATTTCATAACGAATCCTTATCAGGTGGTAATTCCGCTAGCCCGGCCATGTTATCTCAAACACCGCCCCATGCATGGGCTATTGTAGATAAAGAAATGAAAGCATTTCTAGAAATTGCTGATCCTTATTATAGAAATGGTGACCAGATTATACGAGAAAAGGTTGAAGAGCTTTTAGAGAACTCCCCTTACATCAAAAAAGCTGATACGCTTGAAGATCTCGCAAAAGAGATAAATGTCGATCCCGAAACATTTCTTAACGAAATTAAGCGTTATAATGCGGCTTGCGAAGAGGGGTTGGAAAACGAACCCGATTTCGGAAAACCACTCAAACAATCTAAACCTTTTGATACACCCCCATATTATGGGATTCAATTTTTCCCATTAGCCCGAAAGAACTTTGGGGGTATAAAAACTGATATTAGATGCAGGGTCCTCAATAAACACTTTGAACCCATTGAATCTCTCTATGCAGCCGGAGAAGCTTGTGGTATGGCTGGTGGTCATATTAATGGTCGCGCAGGCCTTGAAGGAACGATGCTAGGCCCATCAATTTTTAGTGGTCGTGTCGCTGGCGGATGGGCCTCCAATGAAATAGGTTTAGGGTCAGGCTTTATAGGAAAACCAAATCGAACTTAATGAAATGCCCGGGTTTTATATTAGATTTTATGATTTTGAACCTAAATTGTTAAAATGATGAGTGAAGATACTCATTTGATTAAAGCAATCCAAATTCATAAAAGCTTCGAAAACAAACATGTATTAAAGGGCATAGATATAGATATCCCTAAGGGATTATCCACGACTTTAATCGGACCATCTGGCAGTGGAAAATCGGTTCTATTTAAATGTTTACAGGGTTTAATGGAAATAGATGAAGGTGAAATTTTTATAAATGGACAAAATCGAACAAGTATTTCTTTGTCTACAAGTAGACTTTTAGAACATAAATGGGGCGTTTTATTTCAATATGGTGGCCTTTTCGACAGCCTAACAGTATGGGAAAATATTTGTTTTCTTTTAATAAATGATGGCAATATCTCACGAAAAGAGGCACACAAAATAGCGGAGGAGAAGCTCTCAATTGTTGGCCTATCTCCTGAACTATGCGATGTCTACCCTAATAACCTCTCAGGTGGAATGCAGAAACGAGTAGGATTCGCCCGCGCTATTGTAAATAATCCAAAACTTTTATTTTTAGATGAGCCAACAGCAGGGCTTGACCCGATCACCAGTAAACAGATTTGTAAGTTCATCTCTGATAGTGTATCCAAATTAGGAGCAACAACAATTTCAATTTCTAGTGACCTAAAAACTGTTGACGAAATTTCTGATCAGATAGTCATGATCAATGATGGTCAGGTTGTTTGGAATGGGTCAGCTAGTCAACTTTATAAAACCGAAAATGCTTTTGTACAGCAGTTCGTCAACAAGCGAGCGACTGGTCCAATAAAAGTAGCGGTTTAATGATGTATACTCCTAAAATATCCTACAAATAACAATGATGTCACAAACATTATTAGGCTATAGGTCGCCGCAGGAATAATTGTCAAACCTCCACCAAAAAGCAGTGCTGATACCCCAATGGCTAGGGTACCATTCTGGAGCCCGCATTCGATGGAAATTGCTATTCGTTGTTTCAGACCAGAAGAAAATACCATTGCAATCAAATAGGCGATAAACATCATAATTAAATTTAAGGTCAGCGTCACTAACCCCGCCTGTGCGAAGTAAGATATAACGTTTGATCTCTCTTTGAAAATGGCTCCTGCGAGAATAAATAAGAACAAAATTCCTGAAATACTTTGAGCTCTTTTGTGAAAACGGGATGTAAAATTCTCAGCAAATTTTCTTGTTAACATCCCAATGACTACTGGAACCGTTACTATTAAAAATAAACTTAATGCCATCTCCAACACCGAAACTTTACCCAACTGTCCGCCTATGAGAACTTCATGAGCAAATATTACTATTAGGGGTATTGTAACAACGGATATAAGACTCACGACGGCAGTCAGTGAGATTGATAGAGCAACGTCCCCCCGTGCGAAAGCAGTCAGAATATTTGAAGTCACCCCACCCGGGGCCGCTGCTATAATCATAACACCCAGTGCCAACTCAGGCGGCATATGCCACAAACTGATTAATGCAAAAGCCACCATCGGCAACAATATAATTTGTAAGATAGCGCCAACTAGAAAATCCTTCGGTGCCTTAATTATCCTTGAAAAATCCGCTGTAGTAAGGCCGAGACCCAATGAAAACATGATAAACGCTAAACCGAGCGGTAAAATGACTTCGGTTATGATTCCCATTTTAACCCCTTTATATTCAGCCTGATGGCACAGAATTTAAAAATCATCCGGTTTAATTTCTGAAAAGATATTTGTTAATCTTCACCACGGAGGATAGCATGTATCATCCAGTGTCCTAGCGCTACGAGGTCGTAATCTCGTCGAAAATAACCGAGCACCTGTATGCCCAAAGGCATATCATCATCTGCAAGAAGAGGAGCATTTAAAGTTGGTACACCCAAAATTGAGGATTGTTCACCATAAACAGCATTGCCCACAGCCAAACCTTGAGGCGCCGCGCCAGTTCCGTTAAGCGTCAACATTGCATCGTATTTATCAGCTAACGCCTCGTGCCTTTCACGCACCACTTTACTCCAATTAAGCGCTTCCTCGTATAGTTCGGGCGTTATATCCGCCGCAACCTTTGCTCTATCTAGAACTCGTTTACCCAACAATTCTGGGCTTCTATCAGCATACATCATTAAAGGCCAACGGTATTCATAAGCAAGAATAATTTCAATAACTTCACTTAGCTTAACCATATCCTGTTCATATGATTCGAGCTCTGGATCCTCATTACGACTAATAATTTTTACGCCGCATTTCTCAAGTTTTCGGATCATCTTATTGAATATTTCCCTTACCGGTTCTGGCGTATCAATCCAGCCGGCGCTATCTACTCTGGCCAAACACTTCGGCTTTCTGGCCTGCGGTAATTTAGGTTCACCTTTTAAGCTGGGGTGTCCTGCATCTCCACCAGCGGCTCTTGATAACCAAAAACAACTGACCCACGTATCGGCAAGAGAGCCCCCTAGAAAACCTAGGTGACCAATGCTTGGTGGCGAAGGAAAACCGCCTCTAGTATTTATGGCTCCCCAAGATGGCTTTAATGCCCAAGCTCCATTATAACAGGCAGGTCTAAGAATAGATACCCGGACTTGAGTTCCTGTCGCCGCGGGCAACATTCCGGCACCAATTGCTGCTCCCGAACCACTCGATGATCCCCCAGGTGTCCTTTCGGTGTCCCAAGCGTTACGAGTGGGTCCAGGATTACCAAATGCGAACTCTGTAGTAACAGTCTTACCTACCATTACGGCTCCACCACGTCTCAAAAAGTATGTACACGCGGCATCCCAGCCTGTTTCATAACCTTCAAAAAGGGGGCTGCCCAGCTGCATCGGCATATCTTCTGTTTCAAAAACATCCTTCATCCCATAAGGCATACCGTCTATTGGCGAGAGAATTCTATTTTCTTTATAGCGTTTTGTTGACGCATCTGCTGCATCCCTTGCACGATCTAAACATAATGTCACAAATGCCTTAACTTCCGGTTCTCTTGAGTCAATAGTATTTATACACCTTTCTAGGTAATCCCGAGGTGTATCTTCTAAATTGATAAAATCGGGAATTTTATCATGAAAGGTTAATAACTTTGAAGATGATGGATTGTAAGTAATTTTCATTTAGGCCTCCCACAATTAATTTTCATATCATACTGATGATCAGTAGATACGAAAAGTAGATCGGATAAAGATCCCAAATCGGAACAGCAGCGAATATTTTTTGGCATTAGTTTATTTGTAATATTATTGTAATAATGTATGTGGCAAAAATATCATTGATAGATAACTTATTAATGAAGAAAGTTTCTTAAACATTCGTTTATAATAAAAAATGATAAGGTTTGTACAATGAATGTTGGAATTAATGGCTTGGGTAGAATAGGCCGATTAGCAATGAGAGCCGCTGTGGGTCTTGCGCGAAGGCCTGAAAATGATCCCCGCAAAGAAAATAGACTAGAGGTTGTGCACTTCAACGAAAAAAAGGGAGACGCTGCATCATGTACCCATTTACTCGAATTTGATACGGTGCAGGGTCGTTGGTGGGGACCAAAGCTCTCTGCGAGTAATCCAGACCAGATCAATCTTGGAAAAAAAGTTATTACCTACTCAAGCTATGAAGAACCTCATCAAATCCCCTGGGGTGAGCTTGGTGTTGACCTAGTCCTAGAATGTACAGGAAAATTTTTAACCCCAGAAACTTTAGAGGGTCATCTTAAACGAGGAGCCAAGCAGGTAATTGTTGCGGCGCCAGTAAAATTCGACAGCGTGCTTAATATAGTTGTGGGCGTTAATGAACATTTATACGACCCGCTTAAGCACCCAATTGTTACGGCTGCATCTTGTACTACTAACTGTCTGGCCCCTGTAGTGAAGGTGGTCCATGAGAATTTAGGCATTAAACATGGTCAAATTACTACTATTCACAACCCAACGAATACGAACGTTGTAATGGATGCCATTCATAATGACCTACGTCGTGCTCGAGGTTCCATGTCGTCCCTGCAGCCTACTACTACGGGTAGTGCCACCGCAATTGCCCTGATCTACCCTGAATTAAAAGGTAAATTAGATGGGCACGCTGTTCGGGTTCCCGTGGCCAATGCCAGCCTAACTGACTGCGTATTTGAGTTAGAAAAAGAAACTAACGTAGCGGAGGTAAATCAACTTTTTAAATCGGCCGCTAAGGATTATTTGGCGGGAATATTGGGATTTGAAGACCGACCACTAGTTTCAGTGGATTACGCCGGGGATACCCGCAGTAGTATCATAGATGCTGCCTCTACTTTGATTACTGATGGTACGTTACTTAAAGTATATGCTTGGTATGATAATGAGATGGCATATTCTTGCAGAATGGTCGATCTTGCTTGCTATTTATCTGAAGTCGGGCTCTAGATTTTGACAAAC
>PBWY01000082.1 GCA_002727395.1 Rhodospirillales bacterium
ACGCCCCAGTTGCAGTGAAACATATAAATATAAAACGTAGTATCTCGTTGGTTTCGGATATCTGTGCGGTATTTTCACTGATATTTTTTCTAAAAAGAAATCATTTTGATATGGTGGTTACGTTAGTTCCCAAGGCGGGTCTAATTGGAATGGTAGCAGCTTGGTTTTGTCGTATTCCTATCAGATTAAATATATTTCAAGGTGAAGCGTGGTCTATAAAAGAAGGGGCTTCACGGCTTTTATTAAGATCGACAGCAACTTTAACGGCTATTTGTAGCACCGATTTATTGGCAGTAAGTAAATCTCAGAGAGATTTTCTTATTAATGAAGGTGTAACATCAGCAAGAAAACTGTCTGTGTTGGGTTCCGGATCAATCGCTGGTGTTGACCTTGGAAGGTTTAAACCTGATAAGGAAATTCGAGCTAAAATACGTAATCAATATAATGTTGCTGAAGAAGATAATCTTCTTTTGTTCGTGGGTCGCATTACACTCGATAAAGGTGTTGTTCATCTGGTGAAATCATTTGCTGAGGTTTTGACTCTTGAACCCAATACTTTTTTGGTGCTTGTGGGGCCAGATGAAGAAGGGTTAACTGAGCAATTAAAGTCCTTTATTAGACATGAAGATCAACACAAATTAATATTTACCGGTTTTTCTCGTGAGCCAGAGAGTTTTATGGCGGCGGCTGATATATTTTGTTTGCCCAGTCGACGGGAGGGGTTTGGAATGGTTGCCTTAGAAGCCGCCGCTTGCGAACTACCTTCCATTGGTACCAATATTTATGGGCTACAGGATGCTATCGTTCACCAAAAAACAGGTCTCCTCATACCTAGTGGTGATATAGCGACTCTTATAACAGCGTTGAAAACCTTGATTAGGGATCCTGCATTGAGGTCTCGTTTTGGAAGATTTGGCAGAAACCGAGTGCAGTCTGACTTTGAAGCGCATTTGGTGATTGAAAATTACTTAAATTATTTCAGGAAACGGGTGGATGACTGCTATCGTTTCAAGAGTTAATATGGACACACATGTAAATAAAGTTGGTAATTTTTTTGATGTCTGGAAATTATAAAGAGAAACTTTCTAATTGTTTTTGTTGATGCTTAATAACTTTTTTACTAATAAAAACGTCATAAATTAGGAAAGGTGAAATTTGTTTCCTAAAAAGCTATTCAATCAAAAAACAGAAAAGTTGATTAAGTATCTTGTGGCTGGGGGGTTTAATACGGGGTTAGGCTATACTATCGGTGTTTCTTTTTTGTTTCTTCTGCAAGATATTTTTATAACACCGGTGATAGGCATCCTTAGCTCAGGCGTTTCTATTACGTGTAATTACTTTATTTACAAATATTTTGTTTTTAAAACAAAAGATAAGGTGACTTGGGAGATAATAAGGTTTTTTAAAGTGTACGGGGTTTCAACTTTGATTGGTGTATCAGTATTAACTCTATGTTTCGATTACCTCGAACTGTCTATACCCATAAGTCAGGCAATTAGTATGTGCGCCGCAATTTCAATATCAGCGGTAGGAAATTTTGTTTTTACATTTAAAAATTAGTTTTAAATCATTTTTATTAAAACACTTTATTAGTTGCGGGAGTTATTATGAGTAGAGCAACAGAAAAAGATGACCGAGAGGAAATCTTCGAACTCGTTAGGAGGTTTGAGAGCAAGCATCGAAAACTGGAGAGCTTTAAACCAGGGGAAACAACGATCCCGCCTTCTGGAAAATTAATAGGTCAGGAGGAGCTTATCGCGATGGTTGATGCTTCCTTAGATGGTTGGCTAACGGCAGGTAGGTACAACAGGTCTTTTGAACGTAACTTTTCTAAATTTCTTGGAGTTAAAAATGTTTTGACAGTGAACTCAGGTTCGTCGGCTAATTTGATCGCATTTTCTTGCCTAACTTCACCAAAATTGGGTGACAAAGCTATCAGAAAAGGAGACGAAGTTATCAGTGTGGCCGCTGGTTTTCCGACAACTGTCAATCCTATTCTCCAGTTCGGTGCTGTACCTGTTTTTGTAGACGTTACGATTCCAAGCTACAACATAAATGTTGAGTTAATTGAAGCAGCTATCACTTCGAAAACAAAAGCAATTATGCTCGCTCATACCCTTGGTAACCCGTTTAACCTTGAGGTCATTACCACTATCTGTAAAAAATATGATTTATGGCTTGTTGAAGACACATGTGATGCGCTTGGGTCAACATATAAGGATGAAAAGGTTGGCACATTTGGTGATATTGGAACCATAAGCTTTTATCCAGCTCACCACATCACTATGGGCGAAGGCGGCGCGGTTTTTACAAATAATGACGAATTAAAAATTATAGCAGAAAGTTATCGTGATTGGGGACGAGATTGTTATTGTCAGCCAGGAAAAGACAATACCTGCGGTAAGCGGTTTGAATGGCAATTGGGAAACTTACCTTGTGGATATGATCATAAATATACATACAGCCACCTAGGGTATAATTTGAAAATCAGCGACATGCAGGCAGCTTGTGGCTTAGCCCAATTAAAAAAAATTGAACAATTTGTAAATGCACGCAAGAAAAACTTCAAATTGTTAAAAACAATGCTTGCTAGCCTTGAGGATACTCTAATTCTTCCGGAAGCAACTGAATACAGCACTCCCTCTTGGTTTGGATTCCCTTTGACCCTCCGCAAAACAGCCCCTCTGACTCGTGTTGAACTTATTAATATATTGGAACAAAATAAAATTGGATCGAGACTTTTGTTTGCCGGCAACTTAACAAGACAGCCATCAATGGTTGGGCAGAAGTTTAGAATAGCAGGTGATCTTGATGTAACTGATACAATTATGAACGATACTTTTTGGGTTGGGATTCATCCCGCATTGACAGATGAAATGTTGGCATTCACGGCCAGTGTTTTGAAAAAAAGTCTCAGAAATTAGAGTATATTAAGAGAGATATATAAGTTGGTTTAGGGAAAAAAAGAAAATTTGGGTTCATGGATTTGAGTTTCTGGAGAAATAAATCAGTTTTTATAACGGGTCACACCGGCTTTAAGGGGTCGTGGTTAACTTTTTGGTTGCATCAGCTCGGTGCAGTTGTCAAAGGATATGCATTGGCACCAACGTCGTCACAAACGTTATATGAAAGTCTATCGCTGGATAAGAAAATCACATCGGTTTTTTCTGATATTTCAGATTTGCCATGTTTGCAGAAAGAGATAAATTTATTTCAGCCAGAAATTGTTTTCCATCTAGCAGCCCAGCCATTGGTCCAATATTCTTTTCATGATCCATATGAGACCTTTAAAACAAATGTTTTGGGAACAGTCAGTTTGCTTGAGGCTGTTCGCCACTGCCCATCTGTTCGAGCTGTAGTGGTTGTTACGACGGATAAATGCTATCAAAATAATGAATGGGTCTGGCCTTATCGAGAAAATGATCGGCTCGGTGGTGATGATCCTTATAGCAGTAGTAAGGCATGTGCGGAGTTAGCCACAGATGCGTTCTATAAATCTTTCTTTTCCTCTGATTTGGAGAATAAAAATACCTGCGCAGTTGCTTCGGCGCGGGCGGGCAATGTAATTGGCGGTGGAGACTGGGCAGAAAAGCGGTTGATACCTGATTTAATAAGGTCCATTGAAAATGGAAATAGTTTAATATTACGTAATCCAATGGCCACTCGGCCGTGGCAATTTGTACTAGAGCCACTAAGAGGATATCTAAAGCTGGCGCAACAGTTATTCAAGAATGGCAAAAAATATTCTGGTGGATGGAACTTCGGCCCTCGAGAAAACGAGTCTCAACCCGTAGAATGGGTGGTGAACCAATTGTATGAGGCACTTGGTGTATCTTGTGAATGGGAAATCTCCGAAGAGAAACATTTTAAAGAAAAACAAATGTTGTGCCTTGATATCTCCAAGGCTGAACAGGCGCTCGAATGGGTGCCTGTGCTTTCGATAGCCGAAAGCATAAAATATACTGCGGACTGGTATGCCTGCTATCTATCCGGTGGTGATTTGCTTAAAATAACAAAAAACCAAATTGAATCCTATGAAGGGTTTTTAAACTAATACTTGCTGAAAATTCGGTTAAAAGCCTGACTTTGATATTTTTAAGAAAGAGTTATCTATTTTTGTCGGAAAACATTATTAAAGATTTGGTTATTTATGACCTTGATGGAACGTTGGTTGATAGTGCGATCACTGTTACTAAAATATTGAATACTATGCGGCAAACTAGGGGTTTGCCTGTCCTCGATAAAAAATCCGTTAGACCTTTAACCGCATTAGGCGGAAACAAAATGATTAAAATGGCCCTACAATGTGAAAATGGTGATATTGATAGGTTGTTATTGGAATTCAGAGGTATGTATTCTCAGGCAAAAATTGGTCAAGAAACAATTTTTGATGAGGTTTTAGAAACTCTCGAGATTATCAAAAGACATGGGTGTTTATTATCAATATGTACAAATAAGCCTAGGCACTTGGCAATTAAAACTTTGGAAGACTTGAAGCTAAGATCATTCTTCGATGCGGAATTATGTGGAGGTGACATTCAGAATCTGAAACCCGCACCTGACCCTTTGCTAGAGTTGACTAGAAAATTTAATGTAAATACTAAAAAT
The DNA here is from genome assembly GCA_002727395.1 of Rhodospirillales bacterium. Taxonomy (GTDB): domain Bacteria; phylum Pseudomonadota; class Alphaproteobacteria; order MPNO01; family UBA2964; genus UBA2964. The sequence goes on from PBWY01000082.1 coordinate 4,609, forward strand.
TGCTGTTTCATAGGAGATACAGTAGTAGATTATGTAGCTGCAAAAAAAAGTGAGATAGATTTTCTATACTATGATAGCGGATATGACGAGCATTTGAATGATTTATATAAGCCAGTAAGAATAACTAGGCATAGAGAAGCTTTGCCGTATATCCTATCGGATCAACGCATCACTAGTTTTTACAGAGAAGGTGAATCAAATGAAGGACGTTAGTAAAAAGCCATTAATTGTTTTGGAAATGGCTAACAACCATATGGGTGATGTTTCTCACGGTAAGGCTTTGATTTCCGCACTCGCAGAGGTTGTAAATCCTCTTCGATCGGTTTTTGACTTTGCGATCAAATATCAGTTTAGAGAATTAGATACATTTATTCATCCAGAATTTAAGGGTTCAGACTTAAAATTTGTAAAACGTTTTGAAGAAACCACTTTAACTAAATCCCAGTGGAATGATCTAATCGGCTTTGGACGAGATAAAAATTTCTTGCTCATTGTTACGCCTTTTGATGAGCCTTCGGTTGATAGGGCATTGAGCTATGATATAGATATAATGAAGATCGCGAGTTGTTCCCTAGCCGATTGGCCTTTGCTTGAATCGATTGCCGAAGCCCAGCAGGAGGTTATATTTTCTACAGCTGGAGCAAATATTGGTTCTATAGATAATATGGTGTCTTTTTTTTCGAACCGCAACATAGAAACGTCTTTGATGCATTGTGTCGGTCTGTATCCCACTCCCTTCGAAAATTTAAATATCGGTCAAATCGCATTTTATTCAAAAAGGTATCCAGAGATAAGATTGGGATACTCAACACATGAAAATCCATCGCTGACTGAAACTGGTGCGCTTGCATTTGCATTAGGGGCAAGGGTTTTTGAAAAACACGTCGCTTTGCCAACCGACGCTTATGATAAGAATGATTATTCTGTGACACCTAATGAGCTAAAGTCTTGGCTTGAAGCGTTGGAACGTGCTGTGGTGAGCATTGGTCAGTCGGAAGATAAGGTGATAAACCAGAGTAATGAAGTTTTATCTCTGCGCGACTTGCAAAGGGCAATGTTTGTAAAGAAAGACATGGCTGCAGGAATGACTTTGTCGAAAGATGATTTATATTTTGCAATTCCCTACAACAAAGGCGGATATGTAGCTAATGATTTTTCTAAATATTCGAAGTTTATCACTAGTAAACCGATAAAAGCAGACCAAGCGGTCGGTGAAGATAATTGTATTATAGAGAATTTGCGCAAGGACATCCTTGAAGCTGTGAACGACATTTCCGATTTCGTTAGAAAGTCCGGCGTAGTTATACCAGAAGGGTCCGCTTTGGAAGTATCGCATCATTATGGAATTGAAAATTTTCGGAAGACAGGTCTCGCTATGGCTACGGTTGTTAATGAAGAATACTGCAAGAAAGTCTTGGTAATGTTGCCGGGGCAGTCTCACCCTGAACAATATCACAAAAAGAAAAAGGAAACCTTTCATGTGGTTTACGGGACAGCTGATCTCCAGCTAGATGGTGTAGATTCGGTTATCAAAACAGGTGATGTAGTGACTATCACCCCCGGGGTCAGGCATGCTTTCTCGACACATGAAGGCTGTGTGATTGAAGAAATATCGTCCACACACTATGCTGACGACTCTTACTATAGTGATCCAACAATAGCGAAGAATAAAAACCGCAAGACATTTGTAAACTTTTGGTAATATTCTAGTGTTACTTAAAGTTCTTTCGGTTTTTTACAGCCAAACCAATTAAATTGTTTTTATTGTTGACAACCTGACTTAAAATTTCTGCTTGGTAAGTTCCCTAATCCATGAATGATTTTAATTCCAAATTTTCAATTTGTATCCCATGTTATGATGATCTTGGAGGACTTCGCGAGACATTAAATAGTGTTCTAAGACAATTAGACAGTGACAAAGAAGGTCAATTTTGTATCGTTATTGGTTTAAACGATTGTAGGTTTAGTGAAAAAGACGCGTTAGCTGGACAACCTTCAAATAAAGGTGTCAGATTAAGATTTTTTAAAACTGAGAAATATCTTGAGTATGACGCTTCAATAAAATTTGTACTCTCAAAGGTTAAAACTGATTTTTGTCTTCTTATTGGATGCGGCGAGCGCGTATTGCCAAACTTTTCCCACGCGCTTCTGACGTTTCAAGATAACCAACTAGACTTCGGTCTGCTCACGGTTTGGCACCAGAAAAAGGGTGGTAGTTTAAAAAAAAAACATACACGCGGTGTTTGGAGTGGCATACCACTAGGAACATTTAATAAAATGGTTTCAGGTCATTTATTCCGTACCGAATTTCTTCAAAACCTTCTTTCAACCAATTCGCTCATCACCCTTGAATGGGCTCACATTGAGATTGCTCTTTTGGTCCAGTCGGAGAGCCGGAATGAGGCTGTAGGATATGAAGAACCGACAATTGTACGATTTGATGAAGAACAAGGTTGGTGGAGTGAAGTGGATATTTACAAGCAGTATATAGAATATTGTGATTTATTGTTAACCTACAATGAACGTTATCCAAAGTTGGTTTATGTCAAGAAAGAGTTAAAAAAGGCATATTGGATACGCCTGTTATTAATGATTTTACAAGCGCGATCTAATGGTCTAAGGGAAGCCCCTTTATTTTTTCGTGACTGGATTAATCTTAATTGCAAAGGCAGGTTTCATCGCTTGGTAATGACATCCGCTTTATGGACTCCGGCAAAGATGGCGGCTGCATTCATGGTGCTTGCGAATTGGATGCTCGAATTCAAAAAAACGATAAATTCCCTAATGTTTCCAATAAGGTTTAAGGCTTTTATCGTTGATAAAAAGTAATTTCATTTAAAAAAACTTCTAAATTGTTTTTGATAACTAAAATTAGCTACCGCTAATGTGCCATTATTTCCTATTTTTTCCACGTCAACTTGGTTAAGTGATTTGATAATATATGGAATTTCATCAATCGTTGGATACAGAATGATGTCTTTACCTATGTGGAATATATTTTCTAATCCATTGCAATAGAAACTAACTTGGCAAGCACCAAGTGCCGCAATTTCCATATGTCTCGCTTTAAATTGCTCTATTTTTTTTCCTGATTTAAAATTACGAGCGATAGATAGCGGTCTTTTTATTAAGTGACGTAGATCCCATTGAACTGAATTACTTAGATTTAATGAAATTTTAGATCGACCGATGATATTGAGAAAGCCATCCGGGCTGAGTGGTCCGTTTGGCCAACCAACACCATAACAGGTAACGTTTATCCCACTTTTCTCAATTTGATCAATAACGAACTGACGGTAATCGTTGCGAGCGCCGACAAAAGAAACATCAATATCCCGGTCGGGAAAAGGTCGCCGTGCTGCGTCCGTTTGATCGGCGTCATAGCCAAATGGAAAGTATCTAACCTTTTTAGCGAGCCTTTTTTTATATCTCCATTTGAATTGCGGGTCACTAGTGGTAAACCAATCGCAATAACTATGATAGGCATAGACCAAGTCCTGTCTCCATGTGTCGTCTAGATAAAAAATCCCTATATCGGCATATTGTCGAATTTTTCCAAAAACTTCCGGGCCAATAACTCCTAAAAATGGAATATAAAGCACCCACGGGCGCTGTGTAACTTTTAAAGATGAAAGGTGTGAAATTAAATTTTCAATCCCCAATGGTTGGTAAACATCAATAAAAATAGCATTCGGATATACAGATTTTAGTGATTTGTATATGGTTTGGTACTCGTATGAGACACCATTGCTCTTTTTATTATATGCATACTTGGCGGATGCACATATTATAGGACGGTTTTCCATTTTAATATAATCTTGTCACTTGTGAGTAATTTTACTCCAAAAATATCCATATGTCTGTTTACGCCAAATTAATTTTCTCAGGGTGTAGTAGATTAGATAAATACTAACTACCTTAGCCGAATGCCATTTTCCAGATTTTAAAAAACTTTTGAATTTTAACCGAAAATGTTTAAAACGATAACTTTGAACGTAAATAGAATTTGATGAAAATTTTCCCTTTTTAACCATGTAATTCAATAAATTTCTGAAGTCCAATGTACTAACAATTTTACTATCCTGCATTGAATGAATACGATATTTCATTAAAGGTTCGCATGACCAAATCATGGGACCAAATTTAGTGGCTTCGGTGAGGGTTACAACGTCGGAATATTTTCCCCCGGTATTATTTTCAAAGGGAATTAATTTGAATACTCTAGTCTTAAAAAGATACCCACATAATGGAGGCGCGGAAATAGGGCCGATGCCCATATAGTATTTAAGTAATTGTTTGCTGTTTTTCACAAATTCTAACCCTTCGGTTTTCCGCATGACGGTACCGTGAGTGAGCTTTGTATCCTTTAATTTCAGGGCGTTACAGCCTACTGCGACGAGCTCTTTTTCACTCTTCAAGATTTTTAATGCAGTTTCATGATAGTGCGGTAACATTTCATCATCATCGTGAAAAATAATGCAAAAGTCGGCTCCATCAACAAATGTTTCCTGAATATATTTTGCGTGACCAGGGCCCGAAGGGAAATTATACGGCGTTTGAACTAATTCCAAGTGATCTGGATATCTAACTAAATAGGGCTCAAGTAACGATTTATTTTTAGATCTAAAATAATTTGAGGAGCTGTTATCTGAGATAATAATTTGATGGAAAGGTCGCGTTTGCTTGAATGCAGTTTCAACAACCAATTGTAAAAATTGGGGGCGATCACGTGTTGTAATAATTAATGTTGTTTTGGTCATGGAACTGGTTTAGTGAGCTCTTGGTTATTTAATAAAAAGAAGTTTATTCTATTGTAATCCGATTTGCTTTAAAGAAATTTTTAGTACTTACACTGTTTCCATAACTATTGGGAATTCGTTATGCCATTAACAACGGTTTCAAGTAATATTTTTTCCTACCTTGCTGACAAAGGGGTTGATCGTGTTTTCCTAGTTCCTGGCGGTGGAAACATGTTTCTAATAGACGCAGTTGGTACAGAACCAAGAATTGAGTTCATTCCAAAACATCATGAGCAAGCGGCAGTAATTGCCGCAGAATACTATAGCCGAAAAACCGGAAAATTAGGGGTCGCTTTAGTTACTACGGGACCCGGAAGCACAAATGCTGTTACAGGAATAGCCGGTGCATGGTTTGACTCCGTTCCATTGTTGGTTTTGGCCGGCCAAGTGAAAGTTGCAGACTACAATGTGGACGGAAAATTGCGGCAGCGCGGCCCTCAGGAAATTGATCTAGTCACAATCGTAAAAAAAATCACCAAAATGGCGAAAACGTGTTTTTCCGCTAATGATGTACCTAGAGACCTTAAAACAGCGGTTGATTTAGCCCAGTCTGCTAGATCGGGGCCTGTGGTCTTGGAAATTCCTCTAGATGTTCAGTCAACGGTAATGGATTGGCAAGAACCACAGGTTGCCCAAAAAGAAAAGGTGTCCTCTATTGTTAACGAAACTTCCTCTAAAAAGAACTTAGTTAATAGTTGCGATTTAGTGGCTAAAATGCTGTCCGGAGCGGAGCGCCCACTAATTGTAGTTGGCTATGGTGTAAAATCTTCACAACGGACTGAAGAGCTGAAGGAATTTATTACTTTTAATGAGATTCCGGTATCCTTGACATGGACAACGGCCGATTTTTTATCATTTGACCATTCTTTGAATGCAGGTCGGTTTGGGGTTGTAGCCAAACGACATGCTAATTTTATTTTACAAAAAAGTGATCTCATTTTGGTATTAGGCAGTCGGTTAGATAATATTCAAACCGCATTTAACATAGATCGATTCGGAAAGAATGCTGATGTTTTAGTTGTAGATATTGATCCGGCAGAACTCGAGAAGATGCCGGATAGGTTCGAAAAATATCAATTTGATTTAAGTGATTTTATACCTGCACTTACTTCGTCTATGCATAAGATGGGACAGGTCACTAAGCGCAGAAACTGGTTAAATGAAATTTCTTACTTGAGGGTCAAGTTTGAAAATGAAGTTTTTAAGCCAGTCGCAGGTGATACCGGGCGCATAAGTATCTATGATTTTGTTAATATTTTATCAGAAGGTTTTTCTGGCAATGAAATAATCGTAACTGGTAGCTCGGGTTTGGCGGTAGAAGTGTTTTATACACATTTTAAGAATCGTGATGGCCAATGGATCGGGCTAACTACGGGTCTTGGTGCTATGGGTTATGGTTTGCCCGCACTCCTTGGGGTAGCTGCAGCTGCAAAAGAAAAGGTTTATTTATATGAAAGCGATGGAAGTTTGATGATGAACTTACAAGAGTTACAGTCTTTAAATACTCTTGGCCACCCTGTGACGATCTTTATACAAAATAACGATGGGTATGCCTCCATCCGCTCTACACAAGAGAACTACTTTGCAGGTAGGTTTGTTGGAACGGGACCATCTTCACAACTTGAAATTCCATCTTTCGAAAAAATAGCTGAAAGTTTTGGCTTTGAATACATGTCGATAAAAAATCTTAGAAATATTAAAAATAATGTTGCAAAAGCAATTGGGCATCGTGGCCTCTTGATCTGTGAAGTATTTCTAAATCGAGATGAAAAATTAATGCCAAAATGCAGCGTTATAAGGACAGAGAACAATCAACTACTTTCTGCCCCCCTTGAGGATATGAGCCCTTTATTGGAATTAAAAGAATTAGAAGCAATAATGGGTGGTCAGACGGACCCTATGTCGATTCGTATCCGGAAAACATAAGGGATTACATGATATTGTAAAAAATGCTTTTTTCTTCCAGAACCAATGGGTTTGTTGACTGTAACTAACGATTCTGATAACCAACAAGCTATGATTCTTTTTCCATAAAATTAAACTTCTGTACTAAGTTAAAACCAGATTGTTTAGTGCAAGAAAAAGATTTTGAAAATTGATCAATGAGTTAGGTGAAAGATGTCCGCTACAGAAGCATTAATGTTTGATAAATCGCTCACAGCGGGTGAAGCTAAGAAGCGAGGTGATCTAAGAAATAGAAAACCTTATATTGCTGATAAATTAGCTGCCATCGCGGATATGGAGGAAGCCGGTGAGATAAGCCCTATTATTCGGCTTGAGAAGAGTTATTTATGTAACTTTCAGTGTACGCATTGTTCGGCCGAATATTACATGGATAGAGATCTTAAAAAGAAAGAGACGATAGATGATAGGCCTAAGATCGATATGGAGGCCATTAAGGAACTGTCTCGTCAAGCCGATGAACTGGGACTGGCACGCTTTGTTATAACCGGCGGCGAACCGCTAGTTATGAGAGATTTTGATGAAGTAGTGGCAGCAATCGACCCTGATAAGCATTATGTTATTACAGATACTAATGGCTGGTTTTTGGATGAGGTGCGGGCGTTTCACCTAAAGTCAATTGGTGTTGAAAAAGTCCAAATGTCACTAGATAGCTTCATTGAAGAAGAACATGACTCCTTTCGAAATAAAAAGGGTTCTTACCAGCGGGTAATGAGAGGTATTGATGCCTGTGCAGCGTCGGGATTAAATTTGATTCTTTCTACATGCTTGATCAATGGTCGCGCCAAGACCAAAGAGTTCAGAGATCTTTGCCAATATTGCACAGATCGTGGGGTAGGCCTGTATGTGTCCTATGCAAAACCGGTTGGATCGGCAACAGACCATCCTGAATTCGTTATTGATAAAGAAGATGCTGACATTCTCAGAGAAATGGAGAAAGAATTTCTTGTTTTCTCTCATATGACCCCTTCATATGGATCTTATAAAGGCTGTATTACCGTTAAAGGTATTATAACTGTTACATCTACCGGTGAGATCACACCTTGTCCCTATATTGATATGTCATTCGGGAATGTGATGCAAACACCACTTAAAGAAATTTTAGCTAGAGGCATGCGTAACCCCTGGACAGGACCACATCGACCTGATTGCCTTATTGGAGAAGATCCGGCGTTTATCAAACTTCACCAGACAGTTACGGCCAAACACAAATTGCTTCCTGTTCCCTATGGAGAAGGATTCAAAGACGACGATTCATTTGACCGTATTGCGTAGTGTTCTGGGAATAATAAATGACTAAGATAGACGTTACCTTCGACTCACGTGGTCGTCTAGAGCCTCACTCTACTATAAAAACTCCTGTTCATTTAAAATCACGAAATTATTTCAAATTTCCTGATATCAATTTTGACCCTACTTCCAACTACAAAAATATTAATTTGGTATTTGATATTCCTTTGTCAGAAAATGAGTTTGTATCAGAAACCAAGAATTTATTAAAAGAATGTAGAATGGATTTAGGTGTAGATAAAAAACAGGAAATTCTGGCTGTACCGTTTTTTACACCAAGGCTAGGTGAGGGCGACTTAGGAGACCATTTGGAAAAAAAGCTTATACCTGCCGTTAGTCAATCTTATAAAAATTTATTTCCTGAATATGAATTCAAGAATGAATTTCCTCACCCGCTGTCAGAACACTTTAAATCAATTTCTGGTTTGGGGCATGATCGATTGGAGAGTGCTGTGACGTTAGGCCCTGTAATAGGGGTATGTCTTTTTATAATTCGAGAATATTCTGTTCAGGCTGCGCGTGATCAGGTGAAACTATTGGGTGAGGGGTTTGGTCTATCCGGAGCGATTGACCTTAGCTCGGTGTTGGTTTCGCAGCCTGACTTGCTTTTTCATAAGGATGATTACCCACCGCTATTGTGGTTTTCGGGTTGTGAGACGACGTGGGAGCATGCGAACTTCCATTATGAGGCCTATGGGTACAATTTAATGTTTAATCGCAGGGTTCACTATGATCAGGTTGCGGAATACTGGTCACATGGGGTTACCCGTTTTATTAGACTGTAGAACTGATGCCAGGTCGCTGCATACTTTGTGCAGGTGATCTCAAAAATCCGCTATCTTTAAATAATATGCCAGCGAGTGCCCAAGGCTTTACTAGGTCCTCTACTGAAGCAGCTCAGGCCTCGATAATAATGGATATTTTTAGCTGCCAATATTGCGGACTAGTCCAATATCAGGGCCCTCTTGTGCCGTATTATAAAGAAGTAATCAGGTCGACGAGACTGTCTGATCCGATGCTGCAGTTCCGGAATAATCAATTTTCTGCTTTGGTGAGTAATAATGGTATTCGGAGTGTCTTTGAACTTGGGGCAGGTGGAGCGGAATATCTCGATGTCTTTAAATTTCTTGGCGTTAAAACTTATGGCATAGAAGGATCAAAAATACTCGCACATCAGGCTAGGGAATCTGGTCACTCAGTATATGATGGTTTTTTTCCAGGAACTGATTTAGCATCGCAAATTGGTGAAAAAACATTTGATTTAGTTACTTCATTTAACTTTATAGAACATTTACCTGACCCTCTCGCATCGCTTCGAACCCTTACACAATTATTGAATTCGGGGGGGAAGGCAATCCTAGAGGTGCCAAATTTTGATATGATTTCCCAATTTGGTCTATTTAATGAATTTATATCAGATCATCGAAGCTATTTCACCGAGAAAACCTTTAGTCTGTTATTGTCCATGGCTGGGCTTGAAATTTTATCTGTCGACTCGATTTGGGAAAACTATATTCTTTCCGCGGTAGCCGAAAAAAGGAAACCCGTAACTTGGACGCCCTATCTCGATGTAAGGTCCTCCCTCTGTGATGGAGTAGAAAAATTTTTTAGTGGCTCGCCGGCACTAGAAAATGCCATCTGGAGTGCTGGACATCAAAGCTTGGCAACAATTTCCAATCTTCAGCTCGAAAAATTTATATCCTGTATAATTGACTCATCTCCGAATAAACAATCTACTTTCTCCCCGGCAAGTAGTCTTCCAATTGTCGCCCCAGACGTTCTCTCGGAAGGAAAAATTAAGAGAGTTTTGCTTGCTGCCGCAGGCTTTAACTCAGAAATTTCCCTTTCTATTAAGGAAAATTTTGACCCGTCTATCAAAATTGCTTTTTTGAATAAAGGAGTGGTGGAGTTTGAGTAAAAACGAAATAGACGTAGGCCAAATCCGTCGTTGGTTTGATAAAATTGATGCCCGTAAGGGAATTGGTCAGGAGTTGTACTTGGCTATTTCTCAGATGACACCATCAGTTAATGTAGATCTGATTATAAAATCCCCGGATGACACTTCAACGTTACTAACTTGGCGTGATGACCAATACTATGGTCCCGGCTGGCATGTACCAGGTGGCGTTATACGCTTCAAGGAGAAAATGATTGAAAGGGTTTATAAAGTAGCTATTACTGAATTTAACCGAGATTTGGTTGAGGTAAATGGACCCGTCGGCTTCCATGAGATGTTCAATCACACTAGAGACGTGAGGGGGCATTTCGTATCTTTTGTTTTTTCGGTAAAATTTAATAAACCACCGGACCCAAGTTTAGAGGTGATTTCTGAACCCTTTAACGGTGGCTGGTGTTGGTTTGATAGTTGTCCAAATGAATTGATTCCCAATCAGGCTGCATTAAAAAAGTATTTATAGATTATAATTAAGATATGATGTCAGTTTCCGAGAATGAGCCATTTCAAAAATATACTTGGGCTTTTTTTGATAAAAATAAAAGTTCAAGAGATTTAGCCGTAGACATTCAGGATAAACATTATTTTATTACTGGAGCTACAGGTTTATTTGGTCGCTGGTTGCTCTCATTTATGGACTGGTGTCACGCTAGAAATTATTCGGAACCGCAGGTGACTGTTCTAGTTAGACGAAATATTTTACCAAAACGTGACTACGTTGAGTCCGTCATGGGAGATATAGGTGACTTTTGTTTTCCTGAGCGAAAGTTCGACCGCCTTATTCATTTAGCTGCTCCTTCAGCTCGGGATACTTTTGAAGGCATGACGGATCAAGAAAAATTACAACAGCTCTATTTTGGAACAAGGCACATATTGGAATTCGCATCGAATAATATTAAAGGTCGGAGCTTATTTACCAGCTCCGGGGCAATCTATGGCGGGGTTTTAATCGATCAAAAGGAACCCATTGCTGAGACAAACCGTGTTGCTCCTTTATCTTCATTTGATAAGATAGGACTAGCCTTGGGGAAGCGGGTTGCCGAATTTTTGATATCAGATTATGGGCGTAAGGATGCTGTCGATGCGGGTATTGCCAGGTGCTTCAGTTTTATTGGGCCTGGCCTTCCACTAGATTTGCACTATGCTGTTGGAAATTTTATTTCAAGAGCCGTTAAAGGCAAGAATATCACAATTAATGGCGATGGAACTCCAATTCGTTCTTTTATGTATTTAGGGGATGCTATTAATTGGCTTTTAACAATCTTAGAGCATGGAAAGCCTGGTGAGGATTTCAATGTTGGCTCAGAGCAGTCGATTTCTATTGCAGATTTAGCTACAACGATTCGAGATTGTATTGACCCTGATATACAGGTTGAAATTAAGGGCAACAGTAATGTTTCCTCTGGAAATCCCCTTAATCACTATTATGTACCTGATGTACAAAAAGTAAAATTGGCTTTTGGGTTAAAAGAAACGATGACGTTACAAGAATCAATTAAAGATCTCGGCTCGTTTGTTAGAGAGGAGGCGGTTACAAAATAAACAATCAAATATCAATTTCATTATTTTCTTAATTGTGGCTCATGCTTACCATATTTTCCAGGGAGCCTCATTATCGTTCCACAAATCTTCCAGTACATGCTTATCCCGCAAGGTATCCATCGGCCTCCAAAAGCCACTATGTTTGTAGGCTCCTAATTGAGAGGTCTTAGCTAATTGTCTCAGGGGATAATCTTCCCAGATAGAAGTATCATCGGCTATCAAGTCTATAGTCTCCGGTTCGAGAATGAAAAATCCTCCGTTGATCCAACCGCTATCCCCGGCGGGCTTTTCCAGAAAGCTTTTAACCTTAGCTCCATTAATTTTAAGAGCTCCAAACCGGCCGGGTGGTTGAACAGCCGTTACGGTTGCCTTCAGTCCATGGTTGAAATGAAACTGCTGCAGAGCAGCAATATCAATATCACTGACTCCATCCCCGTAAGTCATAAGGAATGTATCATTTATATGTTCTTTGACACGCCTTACCCGCCCACCGGTCTGTGTCACATCACCAGTATCGATTAAGGTAACATTCCAATTCTCGGAAGATTTTTTTATCGTAGTTTTTTTTCCCGTTTGCAGATTCAGAGTAAAATCGTCCATATGCCGACTATAATTGTCAAAATATTCTTTGATCATGTAGCCCTTGTAACCGCAACAAATAATAAAATCGTTAATTCCATGTTCGGAAAGAATTTTCATGATATGCCAAAGAATAGGTTTGCCGCCTATTTCGACCATAGGCTTTGGCATTAAAGAGGTTTCTTCACTTAAACGAGTGCCTAGGCCTCCGGCTAGAATTACAGATTGCATTTTTTAAAAGTTACCTTCTTTGCAGGAGTTAAATTTACTTGGTAATGTTGCAAATAAACTACGAAAATGAAATAAAATTTTGTTTGTTTTGTTCGTTTAGTAATATGTTCTCCGGGCACAAACTTTGACAAGGTTGGTCATGGAAGAAAGTCAATTAAATTTATCAACAATAAAGCCATTAACTAAACATAGAATTTTGATTATGGGTGTGGCTGGGAGTGGCAAGACCACAGCAGGGAAGCTACTGGCTGAAAAAATGGGTTTTAATTTTATTGATGCTGATGATTTTCATCCCGAAATGAATATCGCAAAGATGAAAAATGGTATAGCTCTTAATGATAAAGATCGCGAAAGTTGGAGCAAGTTTTTATTTTATGCGATTGACAAGGTGGCTTCGGAGGGAAAACCAATGGTGGTTGCCTGTAGTGCGCTTAAAAACAACATGCAAAATTCTTTTATAGAAAAAAAATTTCAAATTTTTCATCTGCATGGGACGAAAGAAGTGGTAAAAGGGAGATTGAAAAATAGACAGGGGCACTTTTTTGGTGCTGATCTATTAGAAAGCCAATTCGTAAACTTAGACATGCCTGTTAATGCAGTTTTAATAGAACTTGATCAGTCGGTCACCGAAATCGTAGAAGATATTTTGAGAAAGTTAAGATAAAAGCAATGAATTCAATTTAGAGAAATCACTCGAACAAAAAGAACGGTTGGTTATGTCTTTAGAACAATCCGAAAGAAAAATATCAGTTGTTTTGCCAACATATAATGAGCTTCAGTCATTGCCCGTTGTGGTGGATGAAATCATAGAAGTATTTAAGAAATTAAATTATGAATATGAAATCCTAATTATCGATAATGCTTCCACCGATGGCACCATCAAATTAATCAGATCTATGTGTGAAAATTATTCATTCGTAAAGGCAATTATTAATGCGAATAATTTCGGGCAAATACGGTCCCCTTTTTATGGGATTTTACAGTCAGATGGCGATGCTGTAGTTCATTTGCCGTCAGATGGTGAGGTGCCTATATCTATTATACCCAGTCTCCTGGTAAAATGGGAAAAGGGTTACAGGGTAGTCCACGCTGTCAAGAAATACCAAACAAGAAGTGCTTTAACATTTGTTAAGGAATTGTTCCAAAACATTCTAAACCGCCTCACCTCAACTGAAATGACGTTCAATTCTTCTGGCTACGGTCTATTGGATGCAGCTGTCGTTAAGGAAATGAGAAAGATAAAATCAATTTATCCTTATTATAGGGGGCTACTCAACGAATTAGGGGGTAAGAGTGCTTCAGTGAAATATCAACACGTTAATAGAAAGGTAGGAATTTCAAAGAATGGTCTACTTTCTTTAACGGATTACGGGTTAGTTGGTATTGTCAATTACAGTAAATTTCCTCTTCGTCTCATGATGATTTTAGGCTTGATCGGGGCTAGCGTTTCATTTTTTGTCGGGTTCGGGTATTTAATATTGAAGATTTTAGATTGGGACGGATTCCAAGCGGGCCTTGTTCCTCTTGCGGCCCTGTCACTTTTTATGCATGGCTTGTCTCTTTTCTTTATTGGCCTCCTTGGGGAGTATATTTATCATATTTTTATCAATACTCGTGGCCACCCCTTGGTTGCAGAGGCAGAAAAGATAAACTTTGATCAAAATGATGAATGATGCCTTTTATATTTATTTTTTGTATCCTTTGTTTTTGAAGTTCAAACCCCAATGTTTGTTTCACCCTTATCTACTTTACACTAAGTCCAATAATGTTTGTTGATAGACCTAAACATTGTCCAGTTTGTCTGGAACAGAAATTTTCAACTGTCGTTGATTGTGGTGTTGATTTGGATCCAAAAATGATTAAAGAGATTTGGGTAAGTTCACCTCATGAATTTTACTTTCCTTTCTTCAAGTGTATTAATTGTAAAACCTATTATACGCAGCGATATGTTGACGATCTGGAGATTCCCAAACTCTATTCTCTGCTTAAAGATAATTTATTCGGTGTTGATGAGGATACTTACTTCCAAATCCAGGACTCATACGCGGCAATGATAAAAAAATATTTTTGTAATGAGCAAACCCAGACTAAAATCGACTATTTTGAACTGGGACCGGATCATGGTGTCTTGCGGAAAATAATAGGTGATAAAGTAGCGGAGGTAAGAACATCAATACTTGTGGAACCAAACAAAACATGTTGGCCTGCTTTAAAACAGTTTAAACCTGATAGTCTTGTTAAAGATTTTGGAAGTCTTCAAGTGCCCGATAAATCAATCGATCTCGCTGTGGCCGTGCATGTATTAGATCACATGCTTTTTCCAAATGAATTTTTAGGCTCATTGGCTGAGAAAATGCGTAAGGGAGCCTGTATTTTTATAGTAGTTCATAATGGACAGTCTTTCCTAAGACGTCTAATGGGAAGAAGTTGGCCGCCCTTCTGTATTCATCACCCACAGATATTTAATGGTCTTTCTTTATCAAGGCTTTTAGAAGCCAATGGCTTCGATAACGTTCTCGTAAAAAGAACGGTGAACAAATTTCCTTTAGGTTTTCTAATTTCAAATGTTTTTAATCTTCTTGGATTGAAATGCTCATGGTCTTGGGGTCCTAAAATATCGTTACCACTCGGAAATATTGCTGTTTTGGGGAAGAAAATATGAAGTCTGCGCATCTAGAGGAACTCGATAAATATTTACGAAGTTTTAAGTATAAATGTTACAGTTTTTCGGTCGAAACATTAGGAGAATATTTACCTATAGACGCTGAGTGGAATTACAAGGATATCCCCCACTTAAATCACATCCATGGATTGGTTCATAGTGGAATTACGTTTGCAGGGGATCATATTGCCACATCTATATTGGTTCAGGAAATTATGCCTTTTCTTAGAATTCCAATGACCCTCGTCAATTATCACGTAAGCAGTAAAAAGATAATTTATCATTCTCAATTTTTGTTTTGGATAATAATCATAGAGACGAACTTTGAGTACAGGAATGAGATAGAGAGAACAGGTAGTAGGACTATTACCAAATACAATTTATATGGCCCCCGTATCTTTCGTTGGCTTTGTCCGCTATTTAAATTTTTTATTAAACGCAATAATCAAAACCTTATGCAAGACGATGTTCCCATGCGTGAAAGGCGACAAACTCTGCGGAAAGCTGGTTACGATTTCTTAGTAAGTAAAAAGGATTACCATTCATATTCAGACACCTTAAAGCTTGGTGATTCCAACTTAATTGAACCTGATTTGACAGGATTAATTGGGACCTTCGAATTGTCGGATGTTCCTGTAGGAACGAGAGGGTTACTTGTCGGTGACGCAATTGGCAGAGGTTTCAGGGTTGTAAAATTGCAAGAAACAAATGTTCTACTCGTCTTTGAAAGGGTTTGTGAACATTATGGAGCTGACTTAAGCAATGCA
>PBWY01000083.1 GCA_002727395.1 Rhodospirillales bacterium
ATCACCCTTACCTGTAATTTTAGTTGTTAATAAATGTGAAGGAAAAACAGGCATAGAAACTATCTATGAGGCATTTGAGCTAGGCCTAGGAGATCCTACGAGTATCTCTGCTGAACACGGAAATGGTCTGGTTGATTTATATAATGTTATTTCACCGTTAATAGTTAAAAAGGAAAAAAATTTAGGCGAAATTGATAATTCGGAAATAGAAAGTGGTCCGTTAAAAATGGCAATAGTTGGTAGACCAAACGTTGGAAAATCGACGCTTTTTAATACTCTATTAAAAGAGGAGCGCGCAATAACTAGTCCTGAACCGGGCGTAACTCGTGATTCAATTTCTGTTGATTGGGAATGGGAAAAGGAACAAATAAAACTATACGATACAGCTGGAATGCGCCGTAACTCGCGGGTCAAAGAAAAAATAGAAAAACTATCAATTGGCGATACATTACGCGCTATCAAATTCTCACAAGTTTCAGTTCTATTACTTGATGGTACTCTTATGGCTGAAAGACAAGATTTGAACATCGCTGAACATATTATTGAGGAAGGAAGGGCCCTACTAATTGCAGTAAACAAATGGGATTTAATTGCAGATCGAGCTCTTGCCATAGACAAGTTAAATGATCGATTGGAGCGGTCGCTCCCACAAATTCGAGGGGTACCAATCGTAAGAATTTCAGCTTTAAATGGTTTTGGAGTTGACCGGCTAATGCCAGCTGTAAAACAGATTTATAATATTTGGGCAAAGAGATTATCTACGGGTCCTTTAAATCGATGGCTTGAAAATGTAATTGAAGATCACCCTCCGCCCTTGTTAAATGGTAAACGATTAAGGCTAAGGTATATAACCCAAATCAAGGGACGTCCCCCCACTTTTGTTATTTTCTGCAGTAGACCATCAAAAATTCCAGAGTCTTACAAAAGATACCTAATTAACAGTTTGCGCGAAACTTTTAACATTAACGGTGTTCCAATCCGTCTATTTATGCGTGGAGGTAAAAATCCTTATTCAAAGGATTCTTAAATTAAGATTATTCAGCGGTTACTGTTTGTCCGTGTATTTCACACTGTGTTTCTGCTAATTTAACAAATACCTCCGTAATATCTTCAGGAGCAGGGAGACTTAAGGGGTCTTCTCCTGGGTAGGCCGAAGCTCGCATTTGGGTTCTTACTCCACCGGGGTTAATCAGATTTATTTTTAGTTTCGTTTTAGTCATTTCTTCTGACCAAGTCCGGACCATGGCTTCAAGTGCAGTTTTTGTGACTGCATAGCCACCCCAATATGCTCTACCTCCTGACACCCCAGAGGTTAGAAACAAAGCTCTGCCTGCGTTCGAATGCAGTAGCAGTGGACTAAGTGTTTTTATGAGGTGAAAATTGGCTGTTAAATTTATATCAATAAGATTCTGCCATGATTGTGTGTCAATTTCCCGAATAGGTGTCAAATTACCCAGCTGGCTAGCATTCGCGACAAATATATCTAGTTTGCCATAGCGTTCGTTTATGGCCGGCCCAATTTTTTCAATTTCTACAAATTTTTTGAGGTCTAATGGAAGTAAAATGGCGCGAGACTTACCATTTGATTCTTCTCTTATAAAATCATCAACTTCTTCGAGACCGGCTTTTGTGCGGGCTATTAAAATTACTTGCGCACCCTCTTTTGCGTATCTTTTCGCTATAGCGGCTCCGATACCTCTAGAAGCTCCGGTTATAAGGGCGACTCTACCTAGCAGTCTTTGACCGGTTTTTTTCATTCAAATTAGCCAAGGGTAGATAAAAAAGACATTTGAGGGGCTACTTCCCCCCCATCAAAATCTATTAAACGGACTGGATATTCTCCGGTGAAACAGGCATCGCAATATTGTGGTTTTTCTTCATTTCTTCCATTTAATCCCATGGCACGATATAGACCATCTAAAGAGACGAAAGCTAATGTATCAGCACCAATAAACTTCCGCATTTCTTCAACAGAATTATTTGAAGCTAGCAGCTGGTCTTTTTCTGGTGTGTCCACACCATAAAAACAAGAGTGAGTAGTTGGCGGACTTGCAATTCGCATATGTACCTCTTTGGCTCCCGCATTACGTATCATTTCAACAATTTTTACAGATGTGGTACCTCGTACAATACTATCGTCTACTAATACTACCTTCTTGTTTTCTATAACAGCGCGACTGGCATTATGTTTTAGTTTTACTCCCAAATGCCGAATATGGTCACTGGGCTCAATAAACGTCCGTCCAACGTAGTGATTACGAATAATTCCCAGTTCATATGGTAAACCTGTCTCACTTGCGTAACCCATTGCACTGGGAACACCAGAATCTGGAACTGGGATAATTACATCTGCTTCAGTATGTCTCTCTCGAGCAAGTTCTGCTCCTATCTTTTTACGAACCTCATAAACACCGGCACCATCTACAATACTGTCTGGACGAGCAAAATAAATATATTCAAAAATACAGAATCGAGATGGTATTTGGTTGAATGGTTTGAGGCTTTTAACACCGTCTTGATCAATAACAAGCAACTCACCAGGTTCAACATCTCTTATGAATTTTGCTCCAATAATATCTAGGGCACAGCTTTCAGATGCGAGGACACTAGCGCCGTCTAATGAACCGAGAACTAGTGGACGAATACCCATGGGGTCTCTGACGCCAATCATTTGATTATTCGTCATTGCGACCAATGAATAGGCTCCCACTACGCGGGTAAGGGCGTCAATGAGGCGTTCAACCACAGAGGTATGAGTGCTAATAGCTATAAGGTGAATTATGACCTCCGTATCTGTAGTAGAATGAAATAGGCAACCACGTTTAACGAGTTCTCGGTGGAGTATGGAAGCATTTGTAAGATTTCCATTGTGGGAGAGAGCAAAACCACCTGAATCGTATTCAGCAAATAAAGGTTGAATGTTTCTATGTGCAGTTTCACCCGTAGTAGAATATCGGTTATGTCCTATTGAAAGTCTTCCTCTCAGATTTTTTATTACAGTTTCATCGCTAAAAATGTCACCCACATATCCCGGTGCACGATGGCCATGAAATTGTTTACCGTCAAAAGTAACAATACCGGCGGCTTCCTGCCCGCGATGTTGAAGAGCATGTAATCCAAGTGCAGTTAAGGCTGCGGCATCTTCGTGTTCATGAATACCAAATACTCCACACTCCTCGTTCAATTTATCATCATTTAGTGGATTGAGTATTATTGGATAATCAACGTTTGACATCATTGTTGTCCCTTGAAAAGACGGTCCATTTCACGCCTTTGACTGGGTTTATAGCCTTTTAAAGGTGAAACCGGTGGTTTTTTTGTTTCTGGATTTATCAATTTTTGAAACTGTTCATTTAGCATTTTATTATTGTTATTCTGAATAATAGGAACTTTAGACCAATTGTCGGGTGCTAAATTTTGTATCTGTATAGCCCCCCATTGCAACAAGGTTTGCGTTTTAGAATTCTGTATCCATTTTGGTTGGCGAGACTGATCTTTTGGTAAATCCGTGATCCATACTAAACCTATATAACCCAACGATACTACTATAGCACCAAGTCCTAAACCAAATGCCAAACCGATTGTTCGATCTAATGCGCTTAACGCACTAGAGCGTACTTGGTTACCAATCAAGTGACTAATCATTGTAAAAATAATCAAGGATCCAATAAATATTATTAATCCAGCGACACCATCGGCTATAATTTCGATAGAAATCCATTTTCGCGAAAATGGTTGAAGATAATGAAATAGGTAAAGTGTAGAAAATATCGCTCCAACCCAGCCTATCAGAGCCAAGAAAACTCTTACAAAGCCCATTGAAAAAGCCATTAAACTGGTTAGAGAAATTATCCCGATAATAGTTAGATCAAAATAATTCATGCAATTCCCAAACCTTTATCTCGCTTGGTCGAAGTTATAGAGAAGAGGCATATTAAATCCCCAATATGTCTAATTTCCTTTGTCTTGATACTTTTATTGATCTTTTGTTTTTGATTTTGATGGTGTCCCGGAAAATAGGCATTTGTAAAACCTAGTTTTTGTGCTTCTTTAAACCGCAAATCCATTTGGCCTACAGGCCGTACCTCTCCTGAAAGACCAATTTCACCAAATATAACTGTTTCTGATGTTATAGGCTCATCTTTCAGAGCAGAAATCAATGCTGCAGCAACAGCAAGATCTGCTGCTGGTTCTGAGATACGTAAACCTCCAGCTACGTTTAGATATACGTCGTGGTTTCCAAATTGTAATCCACACCTAGCCTCCAACACTGCTAAAATCACAGACAATCTTCCTGTATCCCATCCAACTACCGCCCGTCTCGGTGTACCAAAAGAACTTGGAACAACAAGCGCTTCAATTTCTACAAGAATAGTGCGACTACCTTCAATACCAGCAAAAACAGCCGCTCCACTTGTTTCACCTCGTCGTTGCCCAAGAAATAGCGCAGATGGGTTTTCTACTTCTGTTAATCCCGAATGCGTCATTTCAAAAACTCCAATTTCGTCGGTAGGTCCAAAACGATTTTTAATTGCCCGGAGAATTCGAAATTGATGACTAAGATCCCCTTCAAAGTAAAGTACTGTATCAACAATATGTTCTAGAACACGTGGGCCGGCAATTGCCCCTTCCTTGGTAACGTGCCCAACCAAAAGTAAAGTAAAGTTATTTTTTTTTGCTACACGTATCAATTCTTGCGCGCTCGTCCGCACTTGTGAAATGGTCCCGGGAGCTGAGTCTAATGTGTCAACGTACATGGTTTGTATAGAGTCAATAACAACTAAGCCGACGTCATTAGCTTTTTCAAGTGTAGAAATGATATCCCTTACATTTGTGGCAGAAGCTAAGGAAATCTCCTCTTCAAAAAGCCCTAGCCGATTAGCCCTGATTCTTACTTGATCAATAGACTCTTCTCCTGAGATGTAAATGCATCTGGCTTTAGTAGAAACTTGGCTGACGAGTTGAAGTAGTAATGTGGATTTTCCAATTCCCGGATCTCCACCGACTAGGATTGCTGATCCTAGAACTACCCCACCGCCGCAAACTCTATCAAATTCATTGATATTGCTTATTACCCTTGGCGCAACATCCATTTTTCCTTTTAAACCGACAAACTCTATCTGAGTTCCCTGTGCATGTCCTAGTCCCTTCGGAATATTTTCAATGTCTTCTTGAACAAGCGTATTCCACTCATGACAATTTTCACACTGACCTACCCATTTCGTATGAGAGGTGCCACAGTTGCCGCAAATAAATTTGGTAATTTTTTTAGCCAACAGGTAGGTCCTTTATTTTGGCAATGTAGTACAATGTTGAAATCAACAAGGTTTGAAGTCCATTTGAATGGGTCCTTCAGCTGACCCCTGAATAAATTGGTCAACGTATTTATTACCGCTACTATTTAATTCGGATACTTCACCAATCCAAATTATTTTTCCTCCATATATCATTGCTATCTTGTTTCCTATTTTTTTTGCACTCGATATATCATGTGTAATTGATAAAGTTGTGGCTCCCAGTTGCTGAACTTTTTCAACGATCAATTCATTTATTATCTCGCCCATAATTGGATCTAAACCCGTGGTAGGCTCATCAAAAAGTATTATCTCCGGATCAGTAGCGATTGCTCTGGCTAATCCAACGCGCTTTTTCATACCACCGGATAATTCCGCAGGCATTAAATTTGCTGTATCTGATGCCAGGCCTACTTCAGATAATTTTTCGAATGCTTTTTTTTGAGCGCGCTTTCTATCAAAACTTTTATCTTGCATTAATGGAAAAGCGACATTTTCCCAGACTGTCAAGCTGTCAAATAGCCCTGCGTTTTGAAATAATATACCCACTTTTTTTAAAAATTTCTGCTTTCTATTCCAACCAACACCTACCGTTTCTTCACCGTTAACTTTTATACTACCTTGATCCGGCTTTAAGAGACCAATTATGTTTTTTAATAAAACCGACTTTCCTGTGCCAGATGCACCGATAATTACCATTGATTGTCCCTTTTGGATTTCCAGATTTAGGCCGTCTAAAACAATATTGTTACCAAACGCCTTGTGAATATTTTTGATAGATATTTTTGAAAAACCAAGAGACATTGTTCAGATTGCGAAATATAGCTCAGTAATAACGTAGTTAAAGGCAAGTATTAAGACTGATGCAGAAACTACAGCGTTTGTCGTTGCCGCTCCTACACCTTGAGCACCTCCTCGCGAATGATATCCATGAAAGCAGCCCATTAGAGATATGATCAATCTGAAAACACTTGCTTTTACTAAACCTGAGATTACGTCTATAGGTTCTAAAATCTCCCAGGTTCTCTCGAGATAAATGGTAGAGTTGAAACCTAATTTATAAATACTAATTAAGTAACCGCCAAACACACCAACAATGTCTGCCACCAGGACAAGAATGGGGAGCATTAATATTCCCGCAATAATGCGAGGGGCTATAAGATATTTGAATGGGTCAGTTGATAAAGTTTTGAGAGCGTCAAGCTGCTCTGTTACACTCATTGTACCTATTTCCGCCGCCATAGCGGCCCCAATACGACCAGAAACCATTAGTCCTGCTAGAACCGGGGCGAGTTCCCGAGTAATTGATAATACGACCACCCCAGCAACGGCTCCTTCTGCATTGAATCGTGCGAAGCCCGTATAACTTTGCAACGCTAAAACCATACCTGTAAAAATCGCTGTCATTCCCACGACAGGAAGGGAATAAAAACCTATTTCTATTATTTGTCTAATTAGCAAATGCCAATAAAATGGAGGAGTGAAACAATGGTATAGAGAACGGCTAGTAAAGATTGTTATACGACCAATATGATTGGCAAAAGCGATTACTGTCCGACCAATAGAGGCAAATGGGTTCATTTTATATATCAACCGACATAATCACGAAAATAACGCCCGCCAAGACTAGTTAATATCTCGTAGCCAATCGTTCCGGCATCTGAAGCAAGTTGATCCACAGTATAGTGTGGACCAATCAATTCTATCATATCACCTCGTCCCGAATCTTCTTCCTTTACATCGGTAACATCGAAAGTAACCAAATCCATGGATATACGCCCAATTACTGGAACAGGTTGTCTTCCTATATAGCCCTTTCCATGATTCCCGAGAGTTCGGAAGTAACCATCACCATAGCCCAACGCTACTGTTGCTATTCTGGTTTTACGATTTGTCCTAAATGTCGCTCCGTAGCCAACAGTTGTACCCCTATCAACAATGAATGTTTGTAGGATTTTTGCTTTGAGGTTAATAACTTGTTCGATTTCATTAACTTCTTTTTTTATGGGTTGCAGTCCATAAATAGCTGCTCCCGGTCTCACCAAATCATAATGATATCCTTTACCTAGGAAAATTCCAGCTGAGTTAGATAAACTCGCCTTCGTGGAAATAAATTTTGATCTAATTTTGTCAAAGAGATGTTTTTGTTCTTTGTTTTTTAACTGTTCTCTATCATCTGCACAGGCCAAATGACTCATTAGATAATCTATGTCTATATTTTCAATCAATTTAGGGTTTCTCTGCAATTCAGTTGTCTCGTACGCGTCAAGGCCCAAGCGAGACATTCCAGTATCAAAGTTTATGATTGCTTTAAAATTTTTTTCTTTGGCTTTACAATACGAAGACCATTGTTCGATCTCTGCAATACAATTTAGGACCGGTATCACACCAAATTTTATGATGTCCTTCTCTATTCCCTTGTTTAATCCATTGAGCAAATAAATATCTGCGTTTACGCGGCTTTTTATTAGGAGATTACGAACTTTAATTGCCTCATCCATCATCGCCACAAAAAACGAGTTGCACCCCTCCTTTAGAAGACGACAAACAACCTGTTCAAGTCCTAAACCATAGGCATTGGACTTAACAACAGCACTGCAAATAGTGTTTTGACTTAAACGTTCTCTTAAATAGGCAAAGTTTTTTGCCAATATATTTAGATCAATCGTAAGAATAGAACCTGTTTGATCTTTAAAATTCATATTTAAGAATAATCTGCATCGGGCATATAATCGGCCCGTGCTAAGTCACCAAATTTTGTTAGAAGGGCGTTGAAATGTAAAAGGGCACGACCCGTTGGCCCGTGACGTTGCTTAGCTACAATCACCTCGGCAATATTGTGCACTTTCTCCATTTCTTCTTGCCAAACCTGATGTTCAGGGGTGTCCTCGCGGGGTTCCCGTCGAGCGACGTAATACTCTTCCCGAAATATAAACATTACAACGTCTGCGTCTTGCTCAATTGAACCAGATTCACGAAGATCGGAGAGTTGTGGCCTTTTATCTTCACGTTGTTCGACTTGCCGAGATAGTTGAGATAATGCGAGTACAGGTACGTCTAGATCCTTTGCTAAAGTCTTGAGACCTCGAGTAATTTCTGAAATTTCCTGAACGCGATTGTCTTGGCGGAATGAATTGCCACTTAATAGTTGTAAATAGTCTACTACAATCATACCTAAACCGACCTGGCGTTTGAGACGCCTTTCTCTAGTTCTTAATGCAGAAACTGTAAGTGCCGGTGTGTCATCTATAAAGATGGGGGCTCGTTGTAATTCGTGAGAAGCTTGGACAATATTCCCAAATTCAGTATTCCCTACTTTACCACGCCGGATCAGGTCAGAACTGACACCAGATTCTTCTGCGAGAATTCTTGTAGCCAATTGTTCTGCAGACATTTCCAATGAAAAAAACCCAATAACCGCGCCATCGGTTATACTTTCATTCCCCTGTTTATCAGTCTCGCGTTTGATATTTTTTGCGGCGTGAAATGCAATATTTGTAGCCAAAGCCGTTTTACCCATCGATGGTCGCCCAGCTAGAATAATTAGATCGGACCTATGCAATCCCCCTAGTAGGCTGTCGAGTTCATTCAAACCCGTACCTACTCCGGTGAGCTTTCCATCTCGCTTATATGCTGCTTCTGCCTGTTGGATTGTGACAGTCAGTATTGAAGCAAAATCTTTAAAGCCACCTTGATAATCGCCAGCCGTAGCTAGGTCATAAAGCCTTTGTTCAGCGCGTTCTATCTGATTTGTTGCTTGATCATCAATCTCTGGTTCATAGGCTTCGTTAACAGTATCTTCACCAATGCCTATCAGTTGGCGCCGAAGGAAAAGATCGTGAATAGTTTGTCCGTAATCCCGAGCATTAATAATAGTTATAGAGCTCGCAGCTAATCGGGCGAGGTACGCGTGCCCTCCTAAATCAATTAAACCCTCATCTTTTTCAAAAAAGAATTGCAAAGTTGTCGGGTTTGCTTCCTGTCCACGTTCGATTTGTTTTCCAATTGCTTCAAAAATTCTTCCATGGGCTGTATTAACAAAATGCTCTGGTTTTACAAAATCGGAAATCTGCTCATATGCTCTATTGTTAACGAGTATAGCACCTAGTAGGGCTTGTTCGGCTTCCAAGTTTGACGGAGGTTGACGCCAATTTAAAAGATTTTCTTCGGATTGGTGAAGAGTGGCAACGGTCTTTGAGGTAGAGTTTGATTCCATTTACAGACCTATCAGCTAAATAACAGATCGATTTTAGCTGAAGATGAATTTATATCCATAAAACTTTTGCATTTTAATAAAATAAATTTCAAAAAATTGTTAATCTTGGGGACAAAATCAATAACAGCAAAATTTATTGTGTATAACTTCCATTTGGTTTCACAAGATACTTGCAGCAATTGATTTTTTGTTAAACCGGATCTTATTTCAATATTGATCCTTTACAGATTGGATCTGGATTTATCATATAATCCCGCGTGAGGGGCACCGCATCGATTGTCTTTGTTATTTGAATTTGAAAAACCACTAAGCCAAGGTTTCTGAAGCCAACTTCGCATAAAGCTAGATAAATTTCCCACATACGGCAGAATTTTTGATCATAAATTTCAGCAACTTCGTCCCATTGTTCCATAAATTTTTCCCTCCACAACCTTAATGTTTTGGCATAATGAAGTCTCAGGACCTCAACGTCGGTAACCATGAGTCTAGTAGGTTCAATTGCTTTTAAAACTTGGGATAATGAAGGCAAATCTGCACCGGGAAATATATATTTTCGAATAAATGGATTTATTGAGTGGGGTGAGTCAACGCGCCCTATAAAATGTAAAACCATTACTCCATTAAGTGCCAATATCTCGTTAATTTTTTCAAAAAACTCTCTATAGTTCCTTGTTCCAACGTGTTCAAACATTCCGACTGAGACGATACGGTCAAAAATTTCATTCTCATTCCGGTAATCCTGGAGTTCAAATGATACTTTTTCTGATTTTTTTATTTCTTTTGCTCGTTTTATAGATATTTCATACTGTTCTTTTGATAAGGTTATTCCTTTCACGTTTACATCCGCTGATTGTGCTAAATAAAGAACTAAACCTCCCCATCCAGAACCGATGTCGAGAATTTTTTGTCCTTTTTCCAATCGCAATTTAGTAGCAATGTGGTGTTTTTTATCCAATTGAGCATTTTCTAAGTCGGTATGGTTAGTTGTAAAATAAGCACAAGAATATTGGCGGTCTGAGTCTAAAAAAATATCATAAAGTTTGTCAGATAGATCATAATGATGGGCTACGTTAACCCTTGCTTTTCGTATCGGGTTATATTGACCAAGTGACGCAAAATTTAAACATCTTAAAAATCTATAGCATTTTGAATTTTCAAAGCGACGAATATTTTTGCTTGCTATATCTAAGAAATCATACAAATTTCCACCTTGAATCGTTAGTGTACCTTTCATGTATTCTTCTGGCATTCGAAGAGTTGGGTTAAAAATTAGGGATAATTTTTTAAGATTCTTGTGAAGAAGTAATGTGCAAACAGGTTCAGTATCGTCTCCAATTAAATAGGAAGAACCCTTTTGATCAACGAGCTGAAAAGCCCCCTCCTTAAATATAAGCTTTAGCAAACCTATAAATATCATGGCGCTAATCCTCCAAAAAAAGCGCGTAATAGGTAAAAATAACTACATTCCTTTAAATTCTACAAGCCCTTATTAATTCAAATAATAATCTTCCTTTTTCATCTGCGTGGTTTGAATATAGTAAAAACTGTTATCACTTGATGTATTTTGGCGATACGGTGATGCGTATATTGCATGACAGGTATGTGATATTTAATGTTGTTTTTACTATTAACTTGAATTAATGCAGGAATACAAAACTTATGTTCTCTTTAGGTATTTCCTAAATAAGGGGAATTAATATAAACTGTAACTAGAATCAGGAATCTACTAGCATATAATTAACTTTTGATGTATGGGTACTCTAGTTGAGATTTAATGACTTGTACTGGCTATCTGAAAAGAGCCTGTCAGGAGGAATTAAGATGAAGTTTGGAAAAACGCTTGTAATTGCAGCTCTACCGTTGGCACTCGCATTAAGTGCGTGCGAGACACCAAGCGAAGGTAAAAATAGCCTGGCTTATAAGGCTGCCATGAAAGCGCAAAAAGCTGCGAAAAGCGCTTCGGTAGCTGCATCCAGTGCGGCCGTTGCAGCGAATGCTGCTGCGTCTAGTGCTGCTGCTGCCGCAAGGGCAGCAGAGGCTGCTGCAGCGGAGGCAAAGGCAGCAGGTGATAAGGCTGATAGAGTATTCCGGAAAGGAATGCGTAAATAAGCTGATTTACCTTTTATCTTAGACCTGTTTTAAGATTGTCTTTTATTTTTAATCCTCTCCTTGAGAATTAAGAACGGAAATTGGAATTCCCGAGCGTGATTTTACCGCTTCCTTTAGGGTATTCCAGTTTATGTGTTTTGCATTGGAGCCGGCAGCTTTAAATACTCGGTAGGAAATTTCTGGGATAGCGGCTGGCGTTGGACTAATACCTTTCTCTATTTCAATATTCTGAGAAAGGTTTGGATGAACCTCCACCATAAGTTGTTGATTTACCCAAGCAATTTTAAATTCCTGACTGACTATGGACACCGAAGTTCCTATCTCAACCTTAGGAAATAATTGTTGTATAGACTCAGGATACATTCTGATGCAGCCATGACTAACCCTCCGCCCTACACCCCAAGGGATATTAGTTCCATGAATCAGATAAGAGGGCCAACCTAAATACAAAGCATGCGTACCTAGGGGATTATCAGGACCTGGCCGAACAACTGCAGGTAGTTCAGGTTGTTCTTCACGTATTGATTTAGGGACATACCAGGTCGGATTCTCAATTTTCCGAACAATTGTTGTGGATCCTTGAGGTGTATCCCAAGCATCCTGGCCTGTTCCAATGGGGTAACTTATTATTTTTTCGCCAGTTTCAGAAAAATAATATAGCCTTTGATCTATGATGTTTAATAACAAACCTGAACGCGGACCTGAAGGTAATATGTGGGCCGTCGGTAAAATGATTTTTGTCCCTTCACCTGGAATCCAGGGGTCAATGCCTGGATTCGCGGCTAATATTTCTACATAACCAAGACCATTTTTACGGGCAATGTCTAGGAGAGTATCCTTTTGTTTTGCTATGGTGTGGCTCATCGAGCCTATCATTTTATTTTTTTGGTAAGAGATTTGTTCTGTATTCGCAAATGAAACGGAGGTGCTTGAAAAAGTTAGAGCAGAAATTGAACTCGTTCCTAAGCCAATACAAAAGCGTCTCCTACTTGGAATCTTTCTAATCATAAAGCAATACTCTCTAATGATAGTTTAGCCTAATAATTTTTTCAGAAGTACAAATCAAGAATAATCTCTGTAAGCTTCGATGTATGTTTTGTACTTCATAAACATATACTTTCTTGCTAAAGAGAAAATAAATTTGTGAGGATTATTCAGATTATCGACAGATTTAAGAATATTACATAAAATAATTGATCTAAACTAAGGAATTAAGTTTATGAAACGTGTTATTATCGGAATAACTGGGGCTACAGGTACAATTTATGGTTGGCGCCTTATGGAAATGTTGCGTGAAGAGGGTGAAACTGAGATTCATCTTGTCATGAGCGCTTCGGCAAAGCTAACTCTTAAAATGGAGCATGACATTGATCCCGGTTACATAAACTCACTTGCACATGAGGTTCATGCCCCGGGTAACATAGGTGCGTCTATTTCTTCGGGTTCGTTTTCTAGTGCAGGAATGATTATAGCACCCTGTTCTATCAAAACGATGTCTAATATTGCGATGGGCAATACTGGGGACCTCATAAGCAGAGCTGCTGATGTGATTTTGAAAGAAAGACGAAAGTTGGTTATTGCCATTAGAGAAACGCCACTTCATGCTGGTCATCTAGAAAACTTGATAAAACTAGCCAACTTAGGCTCAGTAATTTTTCCTCCTGTTCCGGCGTTTTACAACCGTCCTAAAACATTGGAAGAAATTGTAGATCAAAGCTGTATGCGTATGCTTGATCAGCTTGAAATTAATCTTGAAACCGCCCCTAGATGGGGTGAAGAAGGTGGAGTGCCTGCCGTTGGGCAAAAAGGCGCTAGCGTGCAATCTGTCTGAAAACTTATTTTTAACATTATTTGAGAATTAGCATTTGAGCATTGAGTGAATAGAAATTTTAATTAAATACCCTGCGGATGCTGATTAGAAAGAAGTAAATGGATATCAGAGTGCTTTTTCTTCTTCGAAAGCTTTTTTGGCAGCCTTTAGTTCTTCATCAGCTTTAGCTCTTGCATTTTCTTCATATAAACTGGTTGGATAATAATCTCTAAAATCTTTTTCTACTCGGTCCATTGGGAAATCAGACCATATGCCGTGGTCACGATTGTATTCCATGTGCAGGCGTCCATTGGTATCGTAAGGTTGAAATAAGGCATCATTTTCCCCATCAAATTCAGTGGGTAAAACATTAAATTTTGTACATAACTCAATGTTGAAGGCTGGTGCGGCTTTAATCCATTTGTTTTCAATATACATAACAGCATATCCGTGATGCAGAAAAAGTTCTTTTTCACCCATCATGTGCCGAAGGCGCGGTGTACATAAATGATTATACACATCAGATAAGCCGATCCCTGTGGGTATGCCAATACTTCGTGCACAGGCAACAAGTAAATTGGCCTTAGGTAGACAATAAGCCCGACCATTAATAAGTACTTCACTCGCTTTATATGGTTTTGGATTTAGGGAAATGCTATAAGGGTCATAGCGAATTTGGTCTCTAACAGCGTAGAAAAGTTTAATCGCCTTTTGTTTATTAGTCTGAGCCCCTTCGATTGCGCTATTTGAAAATTCCTTAACTCTCTCATGATTAAAATCAAAATAGTCTGTTTGCTGGAGATAGATTGGGCTGACCTCTGGGAAACCTGCAGTAACATGTTGCATTAATTTAATGCCTCCTCAATAGTTTGACCTATTGATAATAAGCTATGATCGCCCATCGTTTCCCCAACTATCATTAAACCTGTGGGTGCTTCATCTCTTTGATGCATTGGAATAGATAATGCGCACCGATCCAAGAAATTGAAGCAAAATGTATTCCTAAGTGTCAGAATATTTGTATTGATATATAATTCTTCATCCTCTTCTAGGGTTTTGATAGGTGGGGCAATGGTAGGAGTAGTTGGCATTATTAGGGCATCAAAATTTCTAGTAACCGTATTTGCCTTTTCGATAAGTTGATCTCTTTCCTTCATTGCAACTATATAATCGGCAGCGGTAATATCTTTGATTCGCAGAAGACGTTGCCGGACTCGAGGGTCGTACTGACTAGAATATCTGTCAATTAAATTTCGATGGGCAATGAAAGCTTCAGCGTAAATAGCTCCCCCGGAATTTATTCTTGGAATCTCTCCTAACTCGGGAAACTCAATATCAACTATCTTCGCTCCAGCAGCTGATAATTTTTCTAGGACGTTGGAAAAACATAAGGTAACATGTTCATCAAGATCGTCGAGTACCAGGGTTTGCGGTATAGCAAATGTTAGGTTTTTTAAGGCTCTTTTCTTAAGCTTCTTTGGTTTTTCACCGGCAAGGATGGAATCAATTAATGCACAACAGGAAACTGTTGGAGCTAGTGGCCCCGCAGTATCTAGTGTTGGAACCAGAGGGTAGGCTTCAGAGGCCGGCACGCGCTGCTTTGTCGGTTTGAAGCCAGTTAAACCGCAAAATGAGGAGGGTATGCGTATGGAGCCACCAGTATCAGAACCGAGGGCAAAACTTGCCATTCCGTCGGTTACGGACACTGCTGCCCCAGAAGATGAACCCCCCGGTATTCTGCCAGTTTTTCTATCCCAAGGGTTTTTAGCAGTCCCGTAATGTGGATTAATACCAAGTCCGGAATATGCGAACTCGGTCATATTTGTGTGGCCTATGATGATGGCTCCAGCGCTACGTAGGCGAGCTACTGAGGTTGCATCTTTTTTAGCAGGAGGGTTTCCATTAAGAATTGTAGACCCTGCGGTTGTCGTTTCACCTGCAACATTGAATAGACTTTTTACTGAAACCGGTAGTCCGGCGATTGCAGATTTTGGCCTTCCTTTGGATCGCAGAGTATCTTGAATATCCGCATCCATACGTGCTTTGTCTGCAAAAACCTTAATAAAGGCCCTTTTACCTTCCCCATTTTGATCATAGATTTTAGCTAAAGCTTTTTCGACAATCTCTCGAGAAGTTGTACGACCCTTATTTAAGTCATCACTTTGTTGTAAAATTGATTTCATCGTGTGGGCACATTGCAGATGGAACAGTATTCAGTCAACCATAACAAATTTCGATAGGCTGCGGTGTCACGTGTTCAGCATTTGACAATTGATAAGAATCATCAATTATACCATTCCTGCGTCCCGGGAGAGGGAACTTAATATATGAATACAACTCCACCTAATAAAGCATTTCAGACTGATATAGAACGTCGTCTGTTTGTAACTGTCTTAATTCCATTTGGAATTGGATATTTTCTCTCTTATTTCTTTAGGACAGTAAATGTTGTAATTGCTTCCGATTTAGCCATTGATCTGCAGCTTACTGCAGCTGATTTAGGGTTTCTTACAAGTATTTACTTTATTTTATTTGCTGCTTTTCAAACGCCCTTAGGAGTAATTTTGGATCGGTATGGTCCCCGTAGAGTTCAAATAATCCTATTAATCATAGCAGCTTTAGGTAGTTTTCTTTTTGCAATTAGTAATTCCATTTTCGCGCTTATAACAGCGAGAAGTCTTATTGGTTTGGGTGTTTCAGGTTGTCTGATGGCAGCTTTAAAGGCTAATGCGCAATGGTTCCCTATTAATAGGCTTCCGTTTGTTAACGCTTGCACCATGACATTTGGTACATTCGGGGCTTTAACCGCAACTATTCCGGTGGAGTTAATGGCCGATCTTTTTGGTTGGCGTATGATTTTCTTAATCCTCAGTGGATTCACTATTTTCTTAGTCTTACTGACAGCATTCGTTATTCCCGATCAAAAATATACTTTTAATGGAAAAAATAATATTGATTATAACTTCAGTGACCAATTTCGTGATTTGATTGCTATTTATAGGGATCGATTTTTTTGGCAAATAGCAGTAATTACACTAATTCATGGAGGTGTATTTCTTTCTTATCAGGCTCTCTGGATGGGGCCCTGGCTTGCTGATGTGGCTGGACAAACAAGAGGTGAAGTGGCTACCTCGATGTTGATATTTAATATTGGGATGCTGGTCGGGGTTATGAGTATGGGCGTCATTGCCGATAAATTACAACACTTGGGAATAGGGCTAATTTCTGTTGTAAGAGCAGGTGTCATGCTATCGCTTCTATTTCAAATTATGATAGCAGCAGAGTTTACCTCCCTATCATTATATTTATGCGCAGGTTTTGGTTTTTTTGGGTCATCGACATTGTTGGTTTATGCGTTACTTTCTCAAACTTTTCCCAGTCACATGGTTGGTAAAGTTAATACTGCGCAAAACATGTTAATTTTTATTAGTGCATTTATTCTCCAATGGGGCATTGGTGTATTAATAGGCCTATGGCCTCCTCTTGGAGATGGAACCTATGATCCGGTTGGACATCAAGTCGCTCTTATAAGTGTTATTTTATTGGAGATTTTAGGGTTAATTTGGTTACTTTTTCCGGTAAGACGTAGCAGCGTTATATAAGATTAGGTGTTTGGGTGGTTATTAATGAACGAACATGCAAGAGCTTATCCCGGTAGACCATTCGTTGGTGTCGGCGTTGTTGTTTTTCGTCAAAGTGACGTGTTGTTGACGAAACGAGGTAAGCAACCAAGGTTGAATAGCTGGAGTATTCCTGGCGGTGCGCAAGAAATCGGTGAAACAATCGAAGAAGCGGCATGTCGAGAAGTGTTGGAGGAAACAAATGTACGGATTAAAAATTTAGGCCTAATAGATGTAATAAACAGTATTAATCATGATGATAACAACAGGGTGAAATTTCATTATACTTTGGTAGATTTTGTTGCCAATTGGAAAAGTGGCGAGATTGTAGCTGGCGATGATGCAGCTGACGCACGCTGGGTTTCTCTTTCAGAGCTTGCGGATTATAAACTTAGACCCCTGACTCTCAATGTAATTCGATCTGCAAATAAGTTTAGGAAATCTAGTTCGTTTGAGTTAAGAGAGCGCTCTAATACCATACTCTGAATTTAGACTTGTAAAAGATCCAATATTGGTAGGGACCATTGTAACTTATTTAAAAACTTTTCTACGGAAGAAGGTGTGTCAATGTTAAAGTCTGGAAAAGAATACCTCGAAGGATTACGTGATGGTCGCCGAGTGTACCTAGGTAATGAGTTGGTCGAGGATATCACTACTCATGAAGCATTCCGTAATGCCGCAAATTCATTTTCACTGATTTATGACATGAAAGCAGCACCAGAACATAGGGATGTCATGTCTTATGAGCATAATGGTAATCAATATAGTTCATATTTCCTAATGCCGAAAACCGATCAAGATTTAAAAAAGAGGATGGAGACCCATCGTCGAATAGCCGAGTGGTCTCATGGTTTGTTAGGGCGGTCACCGGATCATGTGGCTAGCTTTGTCACAGGTCTTGCTATGAAACCTGAGATGTTTGAAGAAATTGGGAAAGGCTACGGGAGCAATATAATAAAATATTATGAGCATATGCGTGATAATGATATTTTTGCATGTTACACGGTCTTGCCGCCACAGGGAGCACGAAAACCGGAACTTTATGAACGGGAGGGAATGACGGTTCCAACGCTGCGTGTATCTGATGAAGATGATAGCGGCGTTACGCTTAATGGAATGAAGATGCTGGGAACATCTGCGATTTTCAGTAATGAGACTTGGGTTGGTAACCTGCTTCCGTTAGGAGCAAACCAAGAAAAAGAATCCATTACCTGTGCTGTGCCATTAAATGAAACAGGGGTTTCAATTTGGTCACGAAAGTCTCTAGAAAAGTACGCTGTCACAGAGTTTGATAATCCACTTTCTTGGCGCTTTGATGAATCGGATGCAATGGTTGTATTCGAGAATGTTAAAGTGCCGTGGGAAAAAGTTTTTGTTCATGATAATCCAGAGATGTCCCGAGGTATTTATGTTAAGTCCCCATCGCATTCCATGGGTAATCACCAATCCAATATAAGATTTCTTGAAAAATTGAAACTAATCGTCGGTATAGCGCATAAAATTGTTGAGGCTAACGGTGTGGGGCATATACCAGCTGTTCAAGGCATTTTAGGTGAGTTAGCAGCTCAACAGGCAGCACTGGAGGCAATGATAAAAGGACAGCTGAATGAACCTGAAAGTTTAGTTGATGGTTATATAAACATTAATCGGCGGTACATGTATGCAGCGTTGCATTGGTGTACTACCAACTATTCAAGGATTTGCGATGTTATTCGCGATTTAATGGGGGGTGGGCCGTTTCAAATGCCCGCAGATATTTCAGTTATAGAGAACTCAGAGATGAAAAATACTTTCGAAAAGTACTGGTCTGTTCCCGGGCAAAGCGCAATCGATAGAATGAAACTTTATAAACTAGCATGGGATTTAATAGGATCCGAGTTTGCTGGACGCCATTTGCAATATGAGAGGTTTTATGCCGGTCCAAGTTTTGTTGTGACTAATTATAGTTATCTTAATGCACCTTGGGATACCTTTGGCGGTCTAGTGGATGATATACTTGATAGTTATTAAAAAATACCCTCGAAAGACAAATACTTATGAGTGCTCCGATTAAATATGTAGATGTTTGGGATACCAAAAATTACGATTTAATTATTGACGTACGATCGCCTAGCGAATTCAGAGAAGATCATATTCCTGAGGCCATAAGCTTACCGGTATTATCCGATGAAGAGCGTCAAATTATAGGGACAAGGCATAATAACCTTTCGCCTTTCGAAGCGCGCAAGTTAGGTGCGGCCTTTGTGGCTCGAAACATATCTAATCACATTCAGAATACCCTAGAAAACATGGGTCGAGACTTTAGGCCCCTAGTCTATTGTTGGAGGGGGGGGCAGAGGTCCAAATCATTTGCCCTTGTTTGTAGTGAAATAGGTTGGCGCACATTTGTTTTAAAAGGTGGTTATAAAGCCTATCGCCGATCGGTTATTAGTAAAACTGAGAAATTAGTTAAGGATTTTTCCTACATTGTAGTTGCCGGTCGTACGGGTAACAGAAAAACAGATATTTTACTCGGCCTGGAAGAATATGGAGCACAGGTCTTAGATCTAGAAAAGCTCGCGTCTCATCGAGGGTCTTTATTAGGGAAGTTGGAAAAAATTGAACAACCGAGTCAGAAAAGATTTGAGACTCTTATTATGGATAGGCTTAGACATTTTGAACCCCACAAACCTGTATTTTTAGAATCGGAAAGTCAGAAGATTGGTCAACGACAGATACCAATTGTGCTTTGGAAATTTATAAAAACCTCACCTCAAATAACCATAAAAGCGCCGCGTAACTGTCGTGCATATTATCTATCTAAAAAGTATAAACACCTTACCAAGGATAAAGAGCGATTAGAAAAATTAATAGAAAAAATTCCAGGCCGGGACGATCAAAATCGCACTCGACATTGGCGTTTCCTAATTAAAAATTCTTTATGGAAAGAACTTTCTTATGATTTGTTGAAGTTTCATTATGATCCTGCCTACGATAAAAGTTTAAATAACAATAATAGGAAGACAATTTTTGAATATAATCATCAAGATATAAGTGATGCGGTTCTTTCAGCAACTATCGATGACATAAATTCTAAATATCGATAATTGAAACTCCTCTTATTAATAGGTTTAAATTTTTTAAAACTTTGAAAATGCTCGTATTCATAGAACAGTATGGTGCCGCCGGTGAGATTCGAACTCACGACTTCTCCCTTACCAAGGGAGTACTCTACCCCTGAGTTACGGCGGCTTCTAAGTGTGAGGGGCTTACAATGCCATGACAGGCATGTCCATGCAATAAAACAACAAAGTTAATAACTAATGTGATAATATTTATTTAAATGTGGCTTAACGAATTGATGTATTTGAATTGAGGATAAGAAAATCAAAAAAATGAGCAAGTCGGTTTCTACTCAAAAATATGATGAGAAAAGTCGAAGGCGTTCTGCAGCATTACGAACTAACTTACTTCGTCGAAAAAAACAAAAGCGTGAAAGAAAGGAGTTTGAAAACATCGATAATTAAAAATCGGGATGTGAGTAAATGTTTTGTCGATTTTAAAGTCTACTATTCTC
Organism: Rhodospirillales bacterium; assembly: GCA_002727395.1. GTDB lineage: Bacteria > Pseudomonadota > Alphaproteobacteria > MPNO01 > UBA2964 > UBA2964. The sequence goes on from PBWY01000083.1 coordinate 20,606, forward strand.
TAAGTCTTTTTGTTAAACCCATTCCAATGAGTTTTAAAATTAAGGGATCCACCTCAGTATGGATAAAATTCTAATAAAAGGCGGCAGTCCTCTCTTTGGATGTATCCAAATAAGTGGGGCAAAAAATGCGGCGTTACCGCTTATGGCAGCTAGTCTATTAACAGATGCCCCAATTGTTCTGCATAATTTACCGCATCTAGCTGATATTAGTACTATGGCTAACCTTTTAACCCATCATGGTGTTAACATTAGTATGACGGGTGAGGCGGGAGATGGCGGTCATACCGGAAGGGCTCTTAAACTTAAAGCTTCGAAAATTAAAAATACAACGGCTCCATATGAATTGGTTCGTCGGATGAGGGCTTCAATACTTGTTTTAGGGCCATTGTTGGCTAGAACGGGAGAGGCACGGGTTTCTTTACCGGGAGGTTGCGCTATAGGTGCCCGTCCCGTTGACCTTCATCTTAAGGGTTTAAGCCAACTGGGTGTAAAAATTCAAATGGAAGAGGGCTATGTTACTGCTTCAGCGCCGCATGGTTTAAAAGGGACAAAATTTACTTTTCCTATAGTTTCTGTAGGAGCTACTGAAAATCTACTTATGGCTGCTTGTCTGGCTAATGGAGAAACAGTCTTGACCAATGTTGCTCGCGAGCCCGAAGTCGGTGATCTAGCAGAATGTCTAATTAAGATGGGCGCTAAAATTAATGGGATAGGCACCGATACTTTGGTTATACAAGGTCAGAGGACACTATCTGGAACGGAACATATCGTTGTTCCCGATCGCATAGAAGCCGGAACTTATGCGATGGCTGCAGCGTTAACCGGAGGCGATATAATTTTAAAAGGTCCCAGAATGGAATTACTTCAGGCTGTGTTGGATAAACTTGGTGAAGCGGGTGTTTCTGTTCAAAAAACTGAAGGTGGTATCCAAGTCAAACGTAATGGGAAACTTAAAGGTGTGGATGTAATGACAGAACCATTTCCGGGCTTTCCAACGGACCTACAAGCGCAGATGACAGCTTTAATGAGTATTGCGGAAGGGGCTGCGATGATCACCGAATCGATTTTTGAAAATCGTTTTATGCATATTCCTGAACTTGCTCGTATGGGAGCTAATGTAACTGTGCATGGTGCATCATCACTAGTCCGAGGTGTTGGAGAGTTGATTGGAGCACCCGTGATGGCAACTGATTTGAGGGCGTCAGCTTCGTTGGTTTTAGCGGGCCTTGTGGCTAAAGGCGAAACAACGGTTAATCGCGTTTACCATATTGATAGTGGTTACGAAAGAATTGAAGAAAAGCTTGCTGCCTGTGGAGCAAATATTGAGAGGCTTGATGTATGACCAAAGGTCAACTCTTGAAATTGAGAGCTAATGACAAAGAAGACCTGTCTGTTATCTCCACCGTTTTGCAGGATTCTCTGATTGCTGTAAATGAAATGCTTTTCTTAAAAAAGGAATCCCGCTTCGCATTTGTCGCAAATCGGTTTCGATGGGAAGATAATAGAGAAAAAAAACCAGAGGGTATTCTAGGTTATGAGCGGGTTCACTGTGGGATTTGTTTTGACACAGTTACTGCCGTGCGGCAGAAGGGATTAGACCAATACAGAAAATCTCAAATAATCTCGCTTCTTTCTATCGTGGCAGAAGAAAAAATTATCGACATGTCTTTTTCTGCAGGTATTGAAGTGAGACTAGAGATAGATGAAATTTTATGTCATTTGCAGGACTTGGATTCACCGTGGTCAACAAAATGGCGACCTGAACATAGACTCGAGAAAGGATAACAGAGCTTAAAATGCTGTGTTATGTAGATTGTTAGAAGAAAAATTAAAACTTATACTTGCCCTTCCTAAGGGCAGGATTTTAAATGAAGCGCTGCCGTTATTGGAGAGGGCAGGCGTAAAACCTGAAAGTAGTTTTCATGATAATGGAGACCGTCGTTTAATATTTCAAACAAATGTAAGTGGGCTAAATATCATACGCGTGCGAAGCTTTGATGTAGCTACTTTTGTTGCGTTTGGAGCAGCTCATATAGGAGTCGCTGGCAGCGATGTTCTTATGGAGTTTGATTATCCAGAAAATTATTCTCCTCTAGATCTAAAAATTGGCAAATGTAGAATGATGGTTGCGCAGCCATTAGAATTGAAAGAAGACGATGACCCAGCGCGTTGGAGCCATGTTTCCGTAGCTACAAAATATCCGGAAGTTACCAAGCAGCATTTTGCCGCTAGGGGGGTCCAGGCAGAATGTATTAAATTGAATGGGGCGATGGAGCTTGCACCTAAGCTTGGGCTGGCGAGACGAATTGTTGACCTAGTCGATACAGGTAAGACTCTGAAAGAGAATGGGTTGGTTGAAGTCGAACATATAGCGGACGTTAGTTCACGCTTAGTAGTCAATCGCGCTGCGCTTAAAACAAAACCGGAACTACTCGGAAAATGGGTTGAGAGGATAAGGGAAGCCGTAAATGGTTAATAAAATCAATTTCATGGACAAAGATTACGAAGAACAGCTGCAAAATTTAGTTATTTCTCGCCATGAAATAGATGAAGAGATTGATTATTCAGTATGTTCTATTCTCAATAGTGTAAGGAAAAATGGTGACGAGGCTATCTTAAGTTATACAAAAGAATTTGATCGTTTAGAATTGTCCAACTCCTTTGATTTGAGAATTGAACAAGAGGAAATTGAAAAAGCAATATCGAGTTGTCCAAATGAAATTGTGGCCGCTTTAACGCACGCCAAAATGCGAATAGAGACTTATCATAAAAAACAGTTACCTGAAGACTACGACTATGTTGATGAAGAGGGGGTAAATTTGGGTTCTAGGTGGACATCGATGTCTTCAGTTGGTGTTTACGTACCCGGCGGGCGGGCATCTTACCCAAGTTCTGTGTTGATGAATGTGGTTCCAGCGAGGGTAGCCGGTGTTGAGAGGGTAGTTATGGTAGTTCCTGCACCGGATGGGCATTTGAATTCTTCAGTTCTAGCGGCAGCTTCTATTTCCGGTGTAGATGAAATTTATCGTATGGGTGGTGCCCAGGCCATCGGCGCATTAGCCTATGGAACAGAAACTATAAGGCCAGTAGATAAAATTGTCGGGCCGGGAAACGCTTATGTGGCGTTGGCTAAACGTAAAGTTTTTGGACTTGTTGGTATCGATATGATTGCGGGTCCATCAGAAATTTTAGTTGTGGCTGATTCAAGCAATAACCCCAGTTGGATTGCATCGGATTTACTCTCACAGGCAGAACATGATGAAAATGCGCAACCTATTCTAATTTGTGATAGCGAACCTTTTGCTGCCACTGTAACTGAGACCATCGAAGAGCAACTGATTACTTTACCTCGCGAACCAATTGCCCGAAGCAGTTGGGATAAAAATGGTACAATAATAATCGTCGAAAACTTATATGATGTTGCGGGTCTTATTGATCGATTAGCACCTGAACATTTGGAACTAGCGGTTGAAAATCCCGATATAATATTAAAAAATGTGAGAAATGCTGGAGCAATATTTCTTGGTGTTTTTACACCTGAAGCAGTTGGCGATTATATAGCGGGCCCAAGCCATGTACTGCCGACAGCTGGCAACGCGAGGTTTTCCTCGGGGTTGGGCGTACTAGATTTTTTAAAAAGAACATCAGTGATTCGTTGTGATAAAAATTCGTTTGATAAGATTTGCGATAGCGCAGAAACCTTGGCCAATGAAGAGGGGTTACATGCACACGCTCTATCCTTGTCATTGAGACGTCGGCAAACCTAATTAGTATCTAATTTGAATTATTTAAATTGGTAATTCGTTTATATTTTCTGAAGATAGATTTTAGAATGTTGTTTATAGGTAAGGAATAAGTATGCCAGATAAAGATTCTAATTTGGTATTGGCATCTGCTTCCATAAGAAGATTAGATTTATTGAAACAAATTGGGGTTTCACCAGTTTTGATAGCCCCTGCCGATATCGAAGAAACACCTATAAATAAGGAATCTCCGAAAAATTTGGCTGAACGTCTGGCTAAACATAAAATGGAAGTAGTGGCAAAGAGGAATCAAGGTCGCTGGGTTATTTCGGCCGACACTGTTGTTGCATGTGGAAGACGGATATTATCAAAACCTGCAGACCGTTCAGAAACGAGTGATTTTCTAAAACTTTTATCTGGCCGTCGTCACCGTGTTATAAGTTCTGTATGTGTTATGGACCCAAACGGAAATTTAGCTAGTCGTAGTGTTAACACAGTAGTGTTATTTAAGAGACTAAATATTGATGAGGTGAAGTTTTATCTTTCGACACAGGAATGGAAAGATAAGGCCGGTGGTTATGCAATTCAGGGACAGGCGGCTAGGTTTGTTAAGTCTATCAAAGGTTCTTATTCGAATGTTGTTGGATTACCATTATCTGAAACATATGAAATACTTGTAGGGTTAGGGTTCCAGTTCCCACAATAAAAAGAAATTGGAAAACCAAAACCATGGGTCGTGAATTTTTAATAGAAAATCAAGGAAATGAATTTCGTATAGCAACAATTGAAGATGGTTCTTTGGTTGATTTGTCTCTCGACCGAAAAGACTTTGGCAGTATTATAGGTAATGTTTATCTTGGCCGTGTTGAACGAGTTATTAACGGTATCGGGGCGGCTTTTATTGACTTGGGAGTTGGAAAATCAGGTTTTTTACCCTTCAATAATGTTTCGGATAGTAAAAGCAGACATAATAGTTTGGTCGAGGGAGCAAGTGTTTGTGTTCAGGTAATGAGGGATGCATTCGGAGAAAAGGGGCCTCAGGTTTCTATGGAAATTTCTCTTGCCGGACGTTTTATAGTTTATGAAGCGAATAGCTCTCGCCTTGCGGTCTCTCGGCAAATTACAAATGAAGTAGAGCGTGAGCGTTTACTGTCTCTAACCAATCAATTGCGTCAAGACAATGAAGGATTTGTATTAAGGACGGCAGCAGAAGGTAAAAATTGTCAAACGCTTGAATATGAAATCAATTATTATCGTAATTGCTGGAATGAAATTCTCAAAAAACGCGATAAAGAAAATACTCCAGCATTGATTTATGAAGAATTGGATATTGTTAAAAGGACTCTTCGAGATCATGCTCAGGATGATGTGTTAAAGTTTCATTTTGACGATAATACTATTTTTGTTGAGGCAAAAGAATTTTGCGAAGCAAAATACCCATCTTTGACAACGAAATTACATCTCAACATAGATCCAACGCCATTATTTGAAAAATATGGTGTTGATGAAGAAATAGAGTCTGTTTTGAAAAGAGATGTCTCCTTGCCCTCTGGAGGCGCGCTTGTAATAGAAACTATGGAAGCACTAACCGCGATTGATGTAAATTCTGGCCGTTATATAAACGGAAGTGACCCCGAGGAAAATGCAAGTAAAATCAACAATGAAGCAGCAAATGAGGTTTGCAGACAGATAAGGTTGCGTAATCTAAGTGGATTGATAGTTGTAGATTTCATAAATATGACAAAAGAAGAATCCTGGACAAGAATTCTGAATAAACTGCGCCTTGAAATTTCTAGGGATAGGGTAAACTGCAGAGTTTTAGGCCGTACAGAAGGAGGGTTGGTTGAATTAATTAGACGACGCAGCAGTGTACCACTCACAGAGGCATTATTCGTTGACTGTCCGGAATGCAATGGCGAGGGTTTGGTTTGGCGAATTGAAAGCGTCATTTATGAAATTCTAAAAACTCTCAAGAAAGAAAGTATATCAGACAGGGCAGGAAGTTTAGTTTTAAATATTAGTCCTGAAATCAATGAAACAATCAAAAGAAAGAATTACGAAGATGAACTTATTTCTCAGCCTGGAAGACAATTAGTATCAAGAGTTGTACGGGATTTTTCTCCAGAAGAATACGAGATATATATCCAAGATGAGAAACAAAGTGATTATTGACTTGGAAGACAAAAAGAATAGTGCCAAATGTCCGGTTTGTAAAAATAAGAGTCTTGCTCAATACAGACCCTTTTGTTCCTCTCGTTGCGCTGACATAGATTTATCTAAGTGGCTCAATGGTAGTTATTCAGTGCCCATTTTGGAAATGTCGGAAGCAGACCTTGATGAACTTGATTCTGCCGTAAATGAAAAAGAATTTTTTGAGAAAAAGGATTAGTATTAAATTATTTCTATGGGTGTTTGTATGGACACGTTGATTGAATTCTCTTATAAGCACGTACCAGATTTGGTTTGCCCAGGTAGCTCAGTTGGTAGAGCACAGCACTGAAAATGCTGGTGTCGGCTGTTCAAATCAGCCC
>PBWY01000084.1 GCA_002727395.1 Rhodospirillales bacterium
AGACCTAGAAAAAACTATGGCTTTTCTTGATCGTCGTCTGAAACAGGCGGTCAACATAGCATCTGTTCTACCCATACCAATAATTGAAAAACGCTGAGAAAATTTGGTATATTGAAAGAAATCTCTGTCAATAAAACTTAAGATTTTGAGAATGACGAATTGTTTCTCTATCGATAGTGGTTTTTATTTCGGGGCTCTAACTCTGAGATCAAAGGGGGAGACGCATATTAATTCTAGCGCCTCCTTTAGGCGAGTCTTCTATAAAAATATCCCCGCCATGAGCACGCGCGACATCTCTTGCTATGGTAAGCCCAAGGCCGCTACCCCCTGTATCGGGATTGCGCGCGACATCTAATCTATAGAAGGGTTTAAAAACATCTTCTCTATCCTTCAACGGTATACCAGGTCCGTCATCGTCTATTTGGATAATAATTGTGGCAGGTAACTTTCTTACAATGATATCAATCTGTTTCCCGTAATTTGATGCATTATTTATGATATTCGTTATAGCTCGTTTGAAACTATTGGGTTTCAATGGAACATAATGAATTGTTTTTGTATTAAGATTAATACTTACGGATGTTGACTGCATTTTGTTAACTACATCTTGAAGAATCCTCGATAAATTAATGTTTTGAACCTTTTCTGCAACCTCACCTCTAGCAAAAGCTAAATATTCTTCCACCATAGTTTCCATTTCTTCCACATCAGAGCGGAGGTCACCAATCTCGGCAGAGTTCTCAATCATAGCCAACTGAAGTTTCATTCGTGTTAGGGGTGTTCTCAAGTCATGCGAAATGCTAGCAAGCATTTCCGTACGTTGGGTAATTGTGCGCTGTATTCGTTCGCGCATAAGATTAAAAGCAGCAGCAGCTTGTCTAATTTCTGTTGAGCCTTCTGGTTTAAAATTTGAGTCTTCTCTACCCTTTCCAAAGTTATCAACAGCAGCAGAAAGTCTTTGAATAGGTCTAACTTGGTTCCGCATAAATATGGTAGCGATTGCAAACAAAAGCATTGACGTGCCCACCATCCACATGACGAAAATGTATGTTGTGGAGCTGAACAATCTTTCCCGATCTACGACAATATTCATTACACCATCTTGTACCTGAACCTTGATAACAACTTCGCGTTTATGGCTAAAAGTATCAACAATAAAGGGTTTTCGCACTTGTTCCTCAAGTGCTTTTCCAAGAAATTTATCTAAAGTCGTAGAATTTCTAGGATGTTCACCGGTTGGGAGAATGCCTAGTTTTTCAATGTTGATCCGTAATCCTAAATTTGATCTCGCGGAATCAAATACCCATGTTTGGTTTTCTTTTCCCGGAAAATTTTTCCTGTGGTCTATGACGCTGGCTATTTCACCTGCAACCGCCGACGCTAGGCGTTTAGTTACAGTACTCCAGTGCCGGTCATAAAAAATCCATGTGGATACAACCTGTAACAACACTAATGGCGTTACTATGATCATAACTGAACGCCCAAATAATGACCTGGGTAACAAATGTTTTATTTTTATCATCCTATCAATCTTCAATCGGGTCGCAGCACGTAACCCCTTCCTCTTACAGTCTGAAGATACCGCGGGCTTCGAGAATTAGGTTCAATCTTTCTTCTTAATCTGGTAATTTGCACATCAACAGTCCTTACGCCTCCAATAATTCCAGTATCTCTAATTAAAGCCTCTCTACTAACCGGATGTCCTACTTGAGCGCCCAGACTATGAAGTAGGCTAGCTTCTATTTCGGTAAGATGAACGCGCTTTCCTCCTTCCCACAGCTCTTTTCTATTTGCCTTATAGGTACAACTGCCAAGCTTAATCTCCAAATCTGAATCTAAACCTCGAGTTGAAGTAAGGTTTACTCTTTTTAAGATATTTTTTATACGCAATAACAGTTCCTGAGGGTCAAATGGTTTTGCTAAATAATCGTCAACACCTTGTTTGAGACCTTGTATGCGGTCTTCTACTTCACCTCGAGCGGTTAACATCAGGATGGGAATTTCATTTCTAGATTTAATCCAGTTGGCAAAAGAAAATCCATTTTCTTTCGGCATCATTACATCTAAAATTATCATATCAAATTTAAGATTTTCCAAAAGTATTCTACCCTCTTCAGCGCTTGATGCTGTAGAGACTACGAAACCATTGTCACTCAAATAACGCTTAAGCAGGTCACGTAATCTTGTGTCATCATCGATGACTAAAATATGAGAGTCTTCAGACAAAACTCCCCCATTCTGGGTAAAATATTATTTTAGTAAATACTTGATTACAAAGTCATATCATAATTCAGGTTATCATCTTAATAAAATTTTAACTCAAAAAAATATTATTTAAAAAAAGCAAGGGATAACTATGCTAAGTTGGAAAGGCGTGCGACAAAATTGCATAATTAATACAAATACTAAATCTATGATTGACGCTTATGTAAGTTCCCACTAAAAGAGCGACGGGCCACAGCCCCCCAACGGGTTGCGCCTCTTCTGTAAGGGAGAGTTAAAAATGAAAAATGAAAGCTTTGCGCGTCCTGCGCAGCTACCAAATAACCCATGTTTCTCCTCTGGCCCGTGTGCCAAACGGCCGGGGGGGAGTGAATCGGCACTTTCTGACGCATTGGTGGGAAGATCGCACCGTTCTAATGAGGGGAAAGAGCGGCTCGCTGAGTTGTTGGAAAGATCTAGAGCACTTCTTAATTTACCAGAGAATTATCTTATTGGAATAGTTCCAGCATCGGATACAGGCGCAGTAGAAATTGCTCTTTGGTCTCTCCTAGGCGCCCGCGGTGTGGATGTTTTGGCATGGGAAAGTTTTGGTTTGGGCTGGGTAGTTGATATTACCAAACAGCTTAAAATCGAAGACGTAAGAATTATAAAAGCTCCCTACGGTCAAATAGCGGATTTAGGACAGGTTGATTGGTCGCGGGATGTAGTTTTTACCTGGAACGGGACGACATCAGGTGTAAAAGTGCCACATGCAAATTGGATACTAAACGATCGCCAAGGATTAGCAATTTGCGATGCAACTTCTGCTGTATTCGCTATGGAATTGCCTTGGGAAAAACTTGATGTTGTTACTTATTCTTGGCAGAAAGTAATGGGGGGTGAAGCTCAGCATGGTGTTTTAATCTTAAGCCCTCGTGCAATAGAACGCCTAGAAAACTATGTTCCTCAGTGGCCTTTGCCCAAAATATTTCGATTGACCTCCGGCGGTCGAGTTAATGAAGGAATTTTCCGCGGTGAAACAATAAATACACCCTCTATGCTGTGTGTTGAGGATGCTCTTGATGGTTTAAAATGGGCGGAAAAAATCGGTGGTTCTAAGGCCCTTTTTGAACGAGCCCATTCTAATTTGAACGCAATCTCAGATTGGGTCAATGATACTGAATGGGTTGAGTTTCTTGCTGAAGATCCGGATACCAGATCTAATACATCAGTATGTCTACGCATCGTAGATCAGTGGTTTTGCGAGCTATCGAAGGGTGAACAAAAACAAATAACTAAGAGAATAGAATCTTTGTTAGAGAATGAAAAAGTTGCTTATGACATAAATGGTTACAGAGATGCTCCGCCTGGGCTGAGAATTTGGTCCGGGGCAACAATTTCTAAACAAGATCTAAAAATTTTATTTCCTTGGCTGGATTGGGCTTACGCAACGGTCAAAGCAAAGTCCATGAAGTAATGTGAGGATATTATGACAAAAGTACTAATTTCCGACAGTTTAAGCTCACGAGCGGTTGAAATTTTTAAAAACCGTGGTCTAGAAGTAGATGTTATAACTGGCATGAGTTCAGAAGAATTGATTAATTGTATTCATGATTACAATGGATTGGTTGTGCGTTCAGCTACCAAGGTTACCGCTGAGGTCCTCGCTTCAGCAAAAAATTTAAAGGTTGTTGGCCGGGCGGGAATCGGTGTCGATAATATAGATATAGAAGCGGCATCAGCTAATGGGGTAGTCGTAATGAACACACCCTTCGGCAATGCCATAACGACAGCAGAGCACGCTATTGCGATGATGTTCGCTTTAGCGCGGCAGATCCCATCCGCTGATAAAATGACTCAATCTGGTAAATGGGAAAAATCCAATTTTATGGGGGTTGAGCTTACAGGCAAAACGCTTGGAATTATCGGTTGTGGTAATATAGGGTCGCGAGTTGCAGAACGGGCTATTGGGCTAAAAATGCGTGTCGTCGCATATGATCCATTTCTTACCTTGGACCGATCTCAGGATCTTGGTGTAGAAAAAGTAGAATTAGAGGAACTCTTTTCTAGGGCGGATGTAATCACTCTGCATACACCTCTTACGGATGTTACCAGAGAAATACTCAATGCAGAATCAATTGCTAAGATGCGAGATGGGGTCCTAATTATTAATTGTGCTAGAGGCGAATTGGTAGCAGAGAAAGATATCAAATCTGCGTTGGTGTCGGGTAAAGTAGGGGGGTTTGCTGTAGATGTATTTCCAACTGAACCGCCGGAAAATTATAGCCTGTTTGGTTTAAAAAATGTTATCGCAACACCCCATTTGGGTGCGGCTACCGCAGAAGCACAAGAAAATGTTGCACTGCAGGTTGCCGAACAAATCTCAGATTACCTCAAAAATGGCGCAGTCGTGAATGCGATTAATATGGCTTCTGTAACGGCAGAAGATGCACCAAAACTAATGCCCTATATGAAATTAGCAGAATTGCTCGGTGGATTTGCGGGCCAGGTAATGAGAACTGGATTGCAGTCAATAACAGTAGAATATGAGGGACATGCGGCTGGTTTAAATACTAAACCCGTCACAGCTTGCGCTCTAAAGGGCCTGATGGCACCAGCCATGGAATCTATTAACATGGTTAATGCTCCTGTAATAGCTAGAGATCGTGATATAGATGTTTCGATCGTTAACCATGAAAGAGAATGTGAATATCAAACGCTAGTGAGGTTAAAGGTTAAAACTGAACAAAACCAACTTTCAGTGGCAGGCACACTAATTGGTGGGGACAAACCTCGTATTGTAGATATCGGTGGTGTTCCAATGGAAGCCTCGCTAGGTCGTCAAATGATTTATACGGTAAATAATGATATGCCGGGTATTATTGGGGCTTTGGGCATGGCTATGGCTAATGAAGATGTAAACATTGCAAATTTTATTCTTGGTCGAACAAAACGTGGAGGGAACGCTGTAGCTTTGCTGGAGCTAGACAAAGAGATAAGTGAAGATGTTATGGATAAGATAAGAGGTGTTCCGCACGTTTTGGAAGTTACTCAATTATATTTTCCTTCAATCGAGCCCACTTGTTAGCTCCTTACAAAGCTATCGGTCTTTGGATCAAACCATGCAAATTCTTGATTGCAAACATCATGATACCACCCGTGTAAATTTAATTCACCTTCATATAGTTTATCAAGTATCCATGGGTACGTCATAAGATTTTCAAACGAAATTTTGGTTAATTCTTGACTACATAAACGTTTGCGTTCTTCATTTGATAAGTCTTGGGATGCTACGCGATTTATTGCTGACGCAACGATATTTATCCACTGTGGAAGGTATTTACCGTCGACTAATGGACTAATATTTTTCACGTCTTCGTTCAGGAGACAATTGAGTAAACCGCAGTGTGGGCTTGTCATTAAGATTATATGTTTAATTTGATAAACCCTAACGCCAAATTCTAAAGCAGCTCCAATTGATAGGTCAGTGTCATTGCCTTCACTTGGAGTGACAACTCCAGCAACATTTTTGATAATATAAAATGTACCTTGTGGTGCTCCTGAAAGAGCATGAGGGTCTATAGAATAATCAGCGGCCGCTATAAATAAAGCAGCAGGGTTTTGAGTATTTCCCTTTAAAGGATTATTACACTTTGCATCCATGTTTAGCTCGATCTTATTTCTTGCAAATCTAAGCCAACTATTAACTAGAGCCTCTCCTGTTAAATCTTTTTGTATTTCTTTATTCAATTTATTAAATAACTCTGATTTTTAATTTGTTAGTCAGTCGTCCTTGCCCAAAAAAAGAACTCGTTCCATTATGAATAATCTAATAGAGGATTCAAATGAATATTGATCAGTTAGTAGAAGCGGGACGAGTTCATAGAAGGGTTTATCTAGATCCAGATATTTTTGATCTTGAATTAAAAAAATTATTCTCGGTTGCGTGGATTTATGTTGGTCACGAGAGTCAGGTTCCCAATCCAGGGGACTATTATTGTACAGAAATTGCTTGTCAACCTGTGATAATGACCAGAAATGTAGATAATTCAATTCATGTATTGTTTAATCGTTGTGGTCATCGCGGAGCTAAGGTCGTTAGTGATGAAAGCGGAAATTCTGATATATTTACATGTTGTTACCACGGTTGGTCATATAGTAACGACGGCAAACTAATTGCTGTTCCTCAACCCCGTGGGTATGAAAAAAACTCGGTAAAAATTGGCGATCCAGCATTTGGAATGGCTGTGGTACCACGTTTCGAATCTTATCGGGGTTTCGTTTTTGCATCGTTAAGCCCTACAGGACCATCATTAAATAAATTTTTAGGCTCTATTACAAAATCATTTGATGACCTGATTGATCGTGCACCTGGTGGAGATATTGTTGTACAGGGAGGGGTGGCACGACATCTTTACCGTGGAAATTGGAAGCTTATCTTTGAAAATCTTTGTGATGGGTTGCATCCAAACTGTGTGCATAAGTCATCTATTGAAGCGGCAGAAAATCAAGATGATTCCGTTTTTTCAGATGGAGCTGGAGAAATTGGCGTTCGTCAAATGCGCCAAAACGGGGTTCCCTGGAGTTTCTGGGAAGAGTCTGTAGGGCTTTGGGCTTTCCCTTATGGCCATAGTTATCTAGGTGATTATCACGATGACGAAAAATTGATTATAGAGAGGAAAAATCCCTTTTTTAAAGCTTATTATTCCGCTTTAAAGAAAGCTAAAGGAAAAAATAAAGCAGAGAAAATCCTATCGATTGCGCGATGGAACACTAATGTATTCCCGACGATTTCTTTTATGAGTCAGTTTCGACAGCTGCGGGTAATTCGCCCATTAAGTGTCGATAAAACAGAGGTGTTGGGATTTTGTTTTCGTTTGAAGGGTGCACCTGAGGCAATGTTTCACGATACTATTCGATTCGCAAATATAACCAATGCTGTGGCTTCGCCGGTTCTAACGGATGATCTAGAAACCTATGACCGGATCCGTAGGGGGCTCGAAGCACAGGGTAATGATTGGATATCTACTGGACGAGGAATGGGAAAAGACACTGAAGAGGAAAGAGGAGTTCTGCGTGCGGAAAATGGCTTAAGTGAATTACATATTCGTAATATGTTTAATGTTTGGTTAAGCTATTTGAGTAAGTAATTTAATGGATAAAAAAACATGTTTTACCATCCAAGAGATTGAAACGTTTCTTTTTATGGAGGCGCGCCTACTGGATGAACGAAGATATAGCGATTGGTTAAAGCTTTTTTCACTAACTGCTTGGTATTGGGTTCCCATTTCAAAAGAGCAGGAAAATCCCTACGACCATGTATCGATAATCTACGATGATCGAAAACTTTTGGAAACTCGTCTTCGACGTTTAAATAATAAAAATATTCATGCTGAAAATCCGCCCACGCAGACCAGCCGAATTATTGGTAATGTAACCTTAGAAAATATTGATGAAACTTCGTGCATTGTCGACGTTTCATCACAATTCCAAATTGTTGAATTTCGTGGAAATAGACAGCGAATATTTGCTGGAAAAATAATGCATCATTTGAGTTTCAATCGAAATAAATTTTTCATAGATGGCAAACGAATCGATCTTGTAAATGCAGAAGGAATGATGGAAGGGATCACAATATTATTTTAATGTTAAATATTTTAATATTTGCGCAAAACTCCTATACCAGCTAGATACCTCAGGCTAAAATCAATTTATAATTAATTTAATTTTAATTATTGGCAGAAAATATGACTGAGGATGGAGAAAATACCCTACTGCCGACAGGCTTGAGAGATATCTTACCCGATGATGCTGTCCTAGAAGCGGAAACTGTTGAACAAATCATTACTATTTTTGGACGAAATGGGTATGAACGAGTTAAAACTCCATTAATTGAATTTGAAGACAGTTTGCTGAGCGGTGCGGGTTCTGCATTAGCGACTCAGACATTTAGATTAATGGACCCTGTTTCTCAGCGTATGATGGGTGTACGCGCTGATATTACTCCACAAATAGCAAGAATCGCTCGTACTCGTTTAAGTAAAGCTCCTCGCCCATTGAGGTTGTCGTACTCAGGAGATGTTTTACGTGTTCGAGGTAGCCAGTTGCGGCCCGGGCGTCAGATCGTTCAAGTAGGAGCGGAATTGATAGGATCTGGATCTTCCTCCGCTGATGCAGAAATCATATTATTAGCAGCGGATGCGATTGCCGCGGTCGGAGCAGATAATTTTAGCGTAGACTTGACTGTACCTCGTTTGGTACCAAGCATTTTGGAACAATTAGAGTTTTCAGATGATACCTTGTTAGATCTTCGTTCAGCTCTTGATCGGAAAGATCCTGAAGCTATTAAGAAGGTGGCAGGTTCCAGTGCTGATTTATTAGCAGATTTATTAATTTTTACTGGTCCGGTCGAAACAGTTCTGCCACGTCTTAATGAATTGAATTTACCAGAAATTGCCTGTGAAGAAAGATCAAGGTTAGAAAAGGTGGTGATTAGGTTGCGTTCGGAATCTCCTGATTTAAGGCTTACAATAGACCCTATCGAGAACCGAGGATTTGAATATCATACTGGGATCGGGTTTACAATTTTTTCCGGAGGAACCGCATGTGAACTGGCACGTGGTGGAAGGTATAGAGTTAAGGGCTCTAATTCTGAAGACAACGGCGAAAAAGCTACCGGTGTTACTCTTTATGTAGAATCGATTTTGGACATGATTGAAAAGTCAAACAAGCAGTCTCGAATTTTAGTGGGCGTTGATACCTCTAGAAAACTCAAATCCGAGTTACAGAGTAATGGGTGGACAACCGTTTCAGCTCTTGATGATTCGATTGATTTATCGGAAGAGGCTAAGCGTTTGGCTTGTTCACATTATTTGGGTAAATCTGGCCCAGAACCAATAAAAGGATAATATCCAAAATGGTAAACGTGGCAGTCGTTGGCTCGCAATGGGGCGACGAAGGAAAAGGAAAGATTGTTGATTGGTTGTCGAACCGGGCAGACGTAGTCGTTCGCTTTCAGGGTGGGCATAACGCGGGCCATACTCTCGTAGTTGACAAAGTAACCTATAAACTTAGCTTACTGCCATCAGGAGTTGTCCGTCCCGATAAGTTATCGATCATCGGCAATGGGGTAGTTATTGATCCTTGGGCTTTATTAGGTGAGATTGAGGGTCTGCGGAAACAGGGTATTGATATTAGTCCGAGAACACTAAAAATTGCTGAAAATGCTTCCCTTATTTTACCACTGCATAGTTCCTTAGATAAGGCGCGAGAAAAAGCAAAGGGCAAAGATAGGATAGGAACTACCGGACGTGGTATCGGGCCCGCTTATGAGGACAAAGTAGCACGTCGTGCAATACGAGTTTGTGATCTCGCAGAATTAGAAATGTTGGGTATACGAATAGATCAATTGCTAGAGCATCATAATGCCTTACTTAAAGGACTAGGAGCTACTTTAATTGATCGAGGAAAACTTCTTAATGACCTAGTAGAAGTAGCTCCTAAATTGCTGCCTTATGCTGATAGAGCTTGGCAAAGTTTAGATGAAGCTATCCAAAAGGAAAAACGTATTCTCTTCGAAGGAGCGCAAGGTGCTATGCTCGATGTAGACCACGGCACGTATCCGTTCGTAACTTCGTCTAATACCCATGCTGGACAAGCAGCAGTTGGGTCTGGGACATCAATTAAGACCGTGGGATATGTCTTAGGGATAACTAAAGCTTATACAACCAGAGTGGGCAGTGGCCCATTTCCCACAGAACAGAATAACCAATTTGGTGAGAAACTAGCAGAAAGAGGTAATGAATTTGGCACAGTGACAGGGCGCCGTAGGAGATGTGGTTGGTTCGATGCAGTGATGGTTCGTCAAGCCGTTAAAGTAGGCGGAATAGATGGGATTGCCTTAACTAAACTAGATGTTCTTGATGAATTTGATGAATTGAAGATTTGCACGGGATATCGATATCAAGGCCGAAATCTCGATTACTTTCCAACTACGGCCACCTTACAATCCGAGATAGAACCCATTTATGAAACAATCGAGGGTTGGTCTCAAAGTATATTTGGAATACGTAGCTGGTCAAAGTTGCCCGCAGAAGCGATCAAATATATACGAAAGATAGAAGATTTTATTGGTGCTCCAATTTCTCTATTATCTACTAGTCCAGAGAGAGAAGATACGATTTTAGTCAAAGACCCTTTCTCAGTGTGAGTAAATGATAACGAAAAATCTATAGGGCTGCTTCTTTGATTGCTATTTGTACTTTTTCGAATGAACGAACTTCTATTTGCCGTACCCTTTCTCGTGAAATGTTATACTCCTCACTGAGTTCTTCCAATGTTTTGGGATTTTCTGTAAGACGCCGTTCTATAAAAATATGGCGTTCTCGTTCATTCAAGTTGACAAGTGCTTGATTTAGAAGTTTACGTCGTTCTTCCCTTTCTTCTTGTTCTCCAAGCAGCTCCTCTTGGTTGGCACGCTCATCAACTAACCAATCTTGCCATTCACCACTTCCCTCAGCTTTCAAAGGAGCATTAAGGGAATTATCAGGTCCGGCAAGGCGCCGGTTCATAGAAATCACCTCAGATTCGGGCACATTCAGGTTGTCGGCAATGGTTTTTACGTTTTCTGGCGACAGATCACCATCATCAATAGCTTGCAGGTGACTCTTAATTTTACGTAAGTTAAAAAACAATTTTTTTTGTGCTGCTGTTGTACCTATTTTAACTAATGACCAAGTTCGCAAAATATATTCTTGAATGGATGCTTTAATCCACCACATAGCATAGGTAGATAGGCGAAAACCTTTGTCAGGGTCAAAGCGTTTAACCGCTTGCATCAACCCTACATTACCTTCGGAAATTAATTCTCCCAATGGTAAACCATATCCTCGATAACCCATTGCAATTTTGGCGACGAGGCGCAGATGGCTGGTTACTAGTCTATGCGCAGACTCGGTATCATCTCGTTCAGACCAATTTTTTGCGAGCATAAACTCCTCTTGAGCCTCTAGGATTGGAAATTTTCGAATTTCCGAGAGGTACCGAGCTAAATTTGACTGCGGATCGAGCTTTCCGAGAGCAGGGACATTAGATGTCATAATTTTCAACCATACCTATAAAAAACCGTATATTCATAAATACATCTAACCTCTAATTTTAGATCACACACATATATTGGTATTTATTTACTATATTTCAAGAGGTTAAAGATTTTCTAATAAACTAATTAGTCTTCTTATTTCAATAGGTAATTTTGAGTTATATGTAACATCTTTTTCTGTTTTGGGGTGCTTAAAACCTAATTTAAAGGCATGGAGTGCTTGCCTATTTAATTGCTGAATATAATTGTATGTCTGATTATTTAACTTAGATCGTCGGCCACGCTTTATGCCTCCACCATATGTACTGTCACCGATAACTGGGTGTCCCATCTCTGCCATGTGAACTCTAATTTGATGAGTGCGCCCAGTTGATAATTTACACTCTAAAAGACTTGCAACATCAGAGTATCGTTTAATAATTTTATATTTTGTAATAGCACTTTTACCGCCATTCTGTAGGACCGCCATTTTCTTTCTATTTCTTTTATGTCTTCCGATATTTCCCTTCAATATTCCATAATTTGGGCGTGGTATACCCCAAACTACGGCCTGATAAGCTCGATTTATTGTGCGTTTCGAAAATTGTACTGATAGGCTATTGTGAGACGAGTCATTTTTTGCTGCCACTATTAATCCGCTTGTGTGCTTATCAAGTCGATGGACGATTCCTGGACGTCTTATGCCGCCTATACCATGAAGGCTATCTCCACAATGAGCTAACAGCGCATTAACTAATGTTCCGCTGTTATTACCCGGCGCGGGGTGTACAACAAGTCCTGCTGGCTTGTCGATTACAATCAGGTCGGTATCTTCATAGATAATTTCTAATTTAATATCCTCGGGTTCTGGTATAGGTGATTCTAACGGCGGAATGGTTAATGTATAAATAGTTCCCTGTTTGACCCGATGTGCGGGGTCAGTTATCGTTTCCTCCTCGGAAGATAAATACCCCTGAAGGATCAGAGTTTTAATCCGTGTACGCGATTGATTGTCCAAAGCGCTGGCTATAAAACTATCTAGTCGGCTGTAATTTTGGTCAGCTTTGACCTTATGTTGAACAATGTTGTTCGCGTTTAGGTGTATCAGTGATGTCATAATATAAGAGTGAGCATAAACTATGCGCGGGCTCAAGAGTTTGGTTGTCGGAATGGGAGTTTTAATTGTCATTGGTTTGACGATTGTTATCGTGACTTTGGTTAACAGGTATAATTCACCCGATGCAGGTTCTGTCGAAGAACCTGCATCAGGTATCTCCGTACCAGTGAACAGCGGCTTTGGTGAAAGACGTTTGCGAATACCAAAAGGAGCAAAAATTTTGGATATAAATCTAAATAGTGATAGAGTGGTTGTTACACTTGATCTAATTGACGGCAGTCAGGCAATTCTTCTGATAAATGTCGTTACGGGTAATAGGCTAGGATTGATTCGGCTTGCCCCAGATTGAAAATTAAATTTTCCCCTAGGTCCTCTAGGTTTCATGAAATGAGACCCTATTCTCTGAAATATTTAATTTAACCACCAAAATGTCTAAATTTAAAAACATTTAAAACACAGGGTTTGGTTAGAAAAAGAAAATTGACAATTGTCGGTGGAGTTTTCTCATGTCTGGAATAAATATCGCGGCTCTTTCTTCTCTCAAACCAACGAGGGGAACAGCGCAAAAAGCCGTTAGTGGAGAGGTTGATAAGATTTCCCAAAATAAACCAAACCCTGAAATTACGGAATCACTTAGATCTCAGAAGGCACAATCCATTCTTTCAGTTGGAAATGGTGTTATTTTAAAGGGAAAAATTGTTGAAGCAGGCCAAATAATTATCCATGGATCCGTTACAGCTGATATCAATGCAACCTCGATTACGGTAGAGTCTGATGGGTTCCTCGAAGGTTCGGTCAAGACTTGTGAATTATCTATTTCCGGCAACTTCAAAGGGTTAGCAGAAGTGTCAGGGACCCTAAATTTACAAAATGGAGGAATTTTTGAAGGCGATGTAACATATAGCTCTATTACAGTTGAACAAGGCGCAATAATTTCTGGCACTCTAACAATAGCTAGGGGTAAAACTAATACAGAGCTTATAGATCATCCTATGTCTAACCTACCGCCTAAGACGCCTAAAATATGAATGATGGTTTAATCGTCTTTTCGGGTTTTTAGAAGGAAGCAGAAATCAAAATGACAAATAACGGCAATATTCAAAAGAAGATTGTTTTGAAAGTCTTGCAAAAAGGAAAACTATAACACCTTAATAAATCAAATCTCTAAGTAAAATTATTTTTTGTGATAATTCTATAGGAAATTAGAAAGAATTCCTTTTGGTTTCTGCAATGTGGGTTGGCAACCTTAAAGTGGTCATCCAACATATGAGAAGCATTGCTGAAGAACACCAAATGCACGCTTGTATTCCACCTAGACTGTATAATGCCCCCGACAAGAAGGTACCCAAAAATCTTCCTACGGCGTTGGCTGCATAATAAAACCCTATATCCTCTGCCGCTTTTTCTGATCCAGCATACGCAAGTATTAAATAAGAATGAACGGAAGAGTTCACAGCGAATGCAAATCCAAAAATACTAAGTCCAATCACTAAAATCCAATTAAAGCTTTGTGATTGGGTTACGAGGGCAATTCCAATTCCACATGTGACTATCGATAGAATTAAAGACCAAAGCTTGGCGGCGGGTACTTCAGTGGAGAGGCCATCGTGACTACGTTTCACGAGGGAGGGTGCAGACGCTTGTATAATCCCATATCCAATAGTCCAGAATGCCATAAAACCTCCGACCATTGTAAAGGCCCAGCCTGATGCATACAAAAATACTGGTACTCCTACTACAAACCAAACGTCCCTTGCTCCAAATAAAAAAACTCTCGCAAGGGCTAATAAATTTATGCCTTTAGTTTTTGCGAAGAGCTCTCTTGCATTTTTTGATTCCATCGCCTTTCCCATTAACTTTGGCAGAGACAATTTTACAAAAAATAAGATGATCGCCAGCATTGATGCCATAATCCAAAGAGCACCACGAAAACCAAATAATTCCAGCAGCAAGCCTCCCAAGAAGAATCCCATTCCCTTCATTGTGTTTTTACTGCCTGTAAACCATGCCACCCAGCGAAATAGCACTTCGGGCGCTTCGCCGGCCGTAATTTTGATTGCTGATTTACTGGCTGTTTTGGTTAAGTCTTTCGCTACTCCACATATTCCCTGAGCAATGACGACCCACACTACAGACAGGGCTACGCTCCAACTAACTGACATTGCAGACATCATTAAGAAGCCAATTATTTGGGTAGTTAATCCGACGATCAACATCCTGGAGATCCCATATTTTGTTGCCATCCAGCCTCCTATCAGATTGGCCACCACACCAGCAGCCTCGTATAAAAGAAATAGGAAGGCTAATGTGAATGGTGAATAACCCAGTTTATAG
>PBWY01000085.1 GCA_002727395.1 Rhodospirillales bacterium
GGCGGAGAGGGAGGGATTCGAACCCTCGATACGCTTGCACGTATGCTGGTTTTCAAGACCAGTGCATTCAACCACTCTGCCACCTCTCCAGCCTTTGGGGAACTTACTCAACTTGTTAAGAAATTCCAAGAGTAGAAGAACAAACTAGAGTCTTTTTGAAGCCCCGATTTCTAATTTTGGTCCAATGTTGTTCCAGTGAGGATAAGAAATGGCTTTAATCAGGAAGAGAATTAACCAAGAGACGATAAAATTTCAGGGTCGTATACGTGTATCTAATCACCCCACCATGTCAAAGACTTTCAAACTCAGGTCTCAAGGTGTCCAGTGGACGAAAGAAACAGAAATACAAATAGAGAGGGGAACTTTAGGGCTAGACCTAAAAAGTTTGATAAGACAAGGTTATTTGACCTTCTTGAACGCTATTTAAATGAGATAACACCAAGAAAACGTGGCAGGGATGTAGAGAAATGCAGAATACAAACACTCAAAAGTTATTCAATTATTTCAAAACAAATTAATAAACAAAACAATTAGATATAATAGATTATAAAGTAATAAGATTAAAAGAAGGAAGCAGTGGTTCAGTAAAAGGTGTTGCACAGGACCATAGTACTGCGGTCAAGTGGTATAGAAACTTACTGCCGAACGGGGGTGTGCCGAAGTCCAGCTCCATCTGGTCCATTATTATGAAAATGGGCTAGCTGTTCCTCAGAATTAACGGAATACCCTTCACAAAATATAGGGAATCCAGCGCCTAACTCTCTTTTTATAGTCTAGATAATCTTTGCCAAAATGTTCTTCTAGTACTAGTTCGTCACGTCGGACCCGAACATCAAACCAAGGAATAAATACAAGTAATAATATTACTGCAAACCAAGATTTAAATGTAATGATCAGCCCCACAAAAAAAATCATATGTCCTAGATACATTGGGTTACGAGTGTATTTAAACAACCCCGTATCAACAATTTGTCTTGGAGGAATTTTGGCACTCACACCATCACCGCCGCCACCATATTTACCACGATAGCGTCCACAGAATTTATATTGTAGATAACCCCAAGCAAGGAAAATTGTACCCCAAAAGTTAAATTCTGTAACGCTATATCCCCAAGCCAGTTCTATGCCCACAGTAACCAAAGGATAAACTATAAAGCTGCGATTAGGTGTACGCTGCAACCAATTACTTATCTTGCTTAGCATATCAAAAATGTGTTTTTCATCTTTTTTGATATATTTACTGATATTGCTAGGTGTACTTTCTGGTTTTAACCTTCAAGAGCGGCTGCCATTTTTTGTGAATCATCAAAAATTAAAAACTCTTTTTCTAACCCTCCTTCTAATAAGTACATATGGACGCCATTAGCATTGAGATTATCAGCAGTATATTTTACGAAAACATGCACACGATCGTCTTCCGCAACTAAATGCTGTATTTCTAAATTAAAGTTGGGGTAATCGTTAGGTAAATGAACTAAAAAATTATCTCTCCAATCAGCAAAGCCTTTGTATTCACCAGACCGTTTGTGATCGCCGTTAACTTTAATTACCGCTTTTTTGTGAAAAATTCTGCTGAGCCCATCCAAATCGCCTTCAGAAAAAGCCTGATAACCGCTAAGAACAACATCTTTATTTTGCATTTTCCACCCACCTGTTTTGATTATTTAAATAACTTAAAATAAGTAGAAAAATTAAGAAAGGGCTTAAGATATTGAAACGTTCTATACATCTGAAAATTGAGGATTTAGCTTTTAAACTGGTGTAATAATGCAAACCACTATCATTACTGATGAGTTTTTATGATACAGTATGTCCCATTATAATAACTGTATTTAACACTATATTAGGTTTACAGAATAAAGAACTAATTTCGATGAGGAGAGGATTGTGAAAAAAATAAATTGGCCAGTAGCATTCTTAGGAACTGTTCTAGTTTTTGCAGCGTGTTTTGCCTATTACATCCATCATAATTGCGACCATTTGGTCTAAGGTAAGGAACGGACATAATATATTTTTTAAATTTTTTCATTATAACTAACAAAGATAAATATACACCACTATCATTTTTTCCTGTTCCTACTTAAGTCACGTGTGCTATTTCAGTTTGAATAAGTGTTTCTTATTTACTATGTGACTTAGACTGCCTCGATATTAAAATATTTAGGGTTCTTAAAATATGTAAAACCAACAAATAATCGATCAGATTACAAATCTAAAAGGCCGCAAAAACTGTGAAGAAAAGAAAGCCGCTAAGTTGGGATTAAACTCATTGTATGATTATTTTGAAGATAAAATAGCTAAAGAGAAAATCGCAGCCGAAGAAAAGATAGCTTATTTAAAACAACTATCAGTTCAAAAAGAGCTGTTAAAACAATCAAAAATAGAAAAAAAGGCGGAACAAAAGAAAAGTTGTAAGTGCTGCTAAAGTCTATGTTTCCAGGTCGCTAACCTCACTGCCTGTTTCTATATATCAGAGGAGGGGTGTGTTTCTTTGGGTGGCGTATGGATTTTGGTCAAATATTGCTCATCTAAACTATGAAATGGAAACCAATTAAGGGCCCACTACAACAGGTAATATCAGATAATTTCAGAAGAAAATTATTGAAATTTCACATTTTCTTCCAATGCATGTTTCAATACAAACCGTTAGAATTCAAGGCTTGACGAATGAATAGTTGAGGGAGGACTTCGACTGACACGATAGTACAACACAGTTGTATGCTACTAGTTTAGAGCCAAAGCGCAGGGAAGGCTCTTGCTATCAAGACCAGTGCATTCAAACATTCCGACACCTTTCCAGCATGATGAGAACTTACTGAGTTTGTTGATAAATTCCAATACTAGAGGCAAAAACTAGAGTCGTTTTCAAGCCAAAAATTCCTTTTTGGTTTCAAGAAAACTCAAATTAATAAAGAAAGAGGTAAATTTGGAGAGATAACTAAAAAAAAATCCAACTCCAAATTATTAAAGTTTATTCTCTATCTTGGCCCTAGTGATGATTTGGTTAAGGAAAGTTTTGATTTTATCTTTAGAGGAAAGACTGCAGGTAGCATCATTTAGTTTAAGTGTTTTTCGATCTAAGGTTTGGCGGTACCGCCCCCAAACTATATATTTTGTACCACCGCCATAAGAGTAATTACCGAGCTTCAATTTTATTGTGTCATACCCGTGAATATGCAGAGAAAACACCTGTCCTTTTTCGAAAAAATAACCCCTCCAGGGGTTGTCCTGATCTATTTGCTTACTGCTCTTACAAAGTATTGCTCTTCCGTCAACAGATCCTGCTTTAACAGTCGAAATAAAAAACAAAAAAGAGAACGTAAAAAATAATATTTTCATTGTTTTTAATTACCAAAAAGGGGCTTTAGAATTTGAATTTAAAATAAGTTTAGTTTTTAAATGTAAATTTATACAAAAACATTTTTAAATACAAAGTCTGGTGATCATAACTATAAGCCATGCCATACTGGCTAAACTCGGGGGAAGTTTTTACTAAGTTCAAAGAGGGCAGTCTACCGAACATTAGTATGGCCAGTATCGCATGACTTAATTTTGATACGTAAGTAAAATATTAATAGATCAAGTTATTTATTTAGATAAAACATTGGTAATAGAATTTTTTTAAGAAGGTCGCAAATGCAAAAATGGGAAGTAATGACATGGCCAATAGACCCTGCAGATTTACAAATGAGCCAAGGGAGCGCTGAAGCCATTATAGAAATGGGGATGAATGGTTGGGAACTTGTTACTGTCATTAAGGAAAATAACGAACACATTGGATATTTTAAGAGACCAATTTCTGAAGCAGCCAATCAAGAATATAATGCGCCTAATAATCAAAAATCTGGACTTGATGTTTTAGTTAATGAGCTCAACCAATGGTCAATTGACTTTGAAAATTTTCGAAAAACACTACCGCCGAAAACCGATGAAGATGAAGCATTGGAACTCTTTAAAAATTCTCTAAAACTTAAATAACTGTTAAGTATTTCAGTCCGTTTGCAATTAATTCTTTAAATCCTGTCTATTCAATCAAACTTCAGACCAACCTTTAAGTTTGAATTTGTGGCATATTCAGCTGCAGACATTTTTTCTTTTCCGCTTCTAACCCTCTTTACGATAATGCCACCGCCTTCGGCCCCTACTGTAAAATTATCTTTATCGATGGCGGCGATCGTGCCAGGAGCTCCTACTTTATCTTCGGACAATGAACAATCGAAGATCTGAATAACTTCTCCGCCAATCGTAGACCAAGCTCCCGGTTGAGGATTAGAACCCCTAATTAAATTATAAATTGTCTGAACATTGTCATTCCAATTAATTTCTACATCCTCTTTTTTACACCAACTCTCATAAGAAAATTGACTTTCATCTTGAATGGCTTTTGGTGCGGCACCCATTTTTACGAGGTCAATTGCTTCCATCATAGCATCGACACCCATAGGAAATAATTTATCAAAATAAATTGACCCCAATGTATCGTCCGGTCCAATTTCAACTTCCTTCTGCAACAAAATCGGTCCCGTATCCAATCCGTCATCTGGCCAAAATATGGAGAGACCTGTTCGTTTGCTTCCTTGAATGATAGGCCAGTTAATGGAACTCGGTCCGCGATGTTTTGGTAAAAGCGAGGGGTGATATTGGATACTTCCGAATTTGGGCACGTTCAAAAAACTGGATGGAACAAATTTTATGACATAAGCCATTACACAAAGGTCAGCATCCAACCCTTTAATATGTTCCAGAGCCTCATCGGTTTTAAAGCTTGGCAACTGATATAAAGGAATTCCATGTGTTTCTGCTGCTTCGTTTATAGGATCTTTTCTTCCACCCGGTTTTTCGTCGGCACCATAAATGCCAACAACATTTTCTCCACGCTCCACCAGCTTATCAACTACCGCCTTACCAAAGGCTTGCATCCCATTTACAACAATTCTCATCTTATCCTACCCTTTTTCTGGCTGCTTTTGTTTTTAGATCCTATCAGAAATAAGGTTTTGGTCATAAATTTAATTTATGATCAACCCTCTTTGAACAACATATTTGTTTTGAAAGCCATAATAAAGTCATTTTCATGCAAGCCGTTAATAGCATGAGTAATAAATTCAACCCGAGCGTAACCCCAGCCAAAAGAAATATCAGGATGATGACCTTCTTCTTCAGCAAGGGAGCCGAGACAATTCACAAATTCAAGGGAGGCAACAAAATCATTAAATTCAAAACGTCTACTAATCTTATCGCCATCGCTCGATAAATCCCAGCCTGGAATATTTTCCATGAACGATTCAGCTTCATTTTTGGTCAACGGCAACAATCCACCATCGCATGGGACACACTTTTTACCGGAAAAAATCATATCACCCTCCTTTAAAATAATTGAAAATAGAATATCCTAGCAGTGTATTTAAAAACCAGCTTAACCACATTCCTTGCCAATCTTTTTTGATCACGTCAAAATCATATGATCAAACAATGCTTAGGAGAAAAAAGGGTGGCAGATAAGAAAAGAAATGAAAAAATCTTTTTAAATTACACGCAAGAAGAACTCGACTGGCAATATGATCACAGTAAAAGGTTTCCAGATACCGGAATATTTCAAGAGGAACGTGGAAATGCGAGTAAGAGGGTTCGTGAAAAGATAGATGGAATCATTAACGTTCCATATGGAGATCATGAAGACGAAGTTGTTGATATTTTTCCTACAACGAAAAAAAAACTAGGACCGGTAATTGTATTTTTCCACGGGGGAGCGTGGACCCGAGGAAGTAAAAATGGATATAGCTTTCCAGCCGAACCCTTCACTCGCAAAGGGGTCTCATGGGTTACGACTGAATTCACAAAGGTTCCAAATGGAACTTTAAGTAATCAGGTTAGACAAAACAGAGATGCCGTTGCTTGGGTTTATTCTAATGCTGACACCTATGGTTGGGACCGGAATAAGATTTACATAGCAGGTCATTCTTCGGGTGGACACATGTGTGGAATGGTTCTTATTACCGATTGGCAAAGTCAATATGGCTTGCCTGTTGATCTTGTTAAAGGTGCAACAGCGATTAGTGGAATGTATGATCTAGAAGCTGTCTTTTTAAGTTATCGAAATTCCTATTTAAATCTTAGTGTTGAAGATTGGCAGGAAAATAGCGCCATAAGACATGTACCTAAGACATCCACCTCTCCCCTGATCATCGGTTGTGCTGAACATGACACAGCTGAATTTCATCGTCAGCCAAAGAAATTTTTAGACGCTTGGAAAAAAGCTGGGCATAAGGGAGAATTCATAGAGTTAATGGATCGGCATCATTTTACCGGAAGTATGTGTTTTGGAGAGGAGGAGCATCCATTATTTAAAAAAATGTGTGAAATGATTGGAGTTTAAAATAGACAACAACACAATCCTGCACAATGTATGAGTTAATTGCCCGATTCGGGTGCCTATGGCACAAGAAGACACCGTAATATACGGAAGGGCGCACGTAATGTTATTTAGTTGCGGGTTAAGAAAAGTCTCACAATTTCCCGCTAAAATTTCTCTGTGGGTTAGTTTATTTTGTTTATTTGCGCCCGTCGCTCAGAGCCAAAACCTCGATTATACTTCATGGCTTGAACAGGTGAAAACAGAGGCGCTAGAGCGCGGTATAAAACAGGAAATTATAAAATCGGTATTTAAAGGCGTTAAACCGATAAAACGAGTTCTTAAAAAAGATAGAAACCAGTCAGAATTCAAGCTTACTCTGGATATATATCTTCGACGTGTCGTCACAGAAAAAAATGTAAAAAGAGGAAAAGTGATGGCAAAAAGTCATCAGAAAACCCTCAAAATGGTTTATGAAAGGTATGGTGTAGCACCTCGGGTTATTCTTGCTATTTGGGGTATAGAAACAAGATTTGGACTAGTAAAAGCTAATATCCCACTAATACCTTCAATTGTAACTCTAGCCTATGACAAAAGACGATCAAAATATTTTCGGGCTCAGTTATTTTCTGTCCTAGAAATGTTAAATCGGGGATACATAGAACAAACGAGTTTATTTGGCTCCTGGGCAGGAGCCATGGGACAACCACAATTTATGCCTTCAAGCTATTTAGCTTACGCTCAAGATTTTGATGGCGATGGAAGAAGAGACATTTGGAATAGTGTCCCGGATGTCCTCGCTTCTATAGCAAATTACCTTGCCCAGCATCACTGGAGAAGAAATAGGATATGGGGAAGAGAAATTAAGATTCCCATCAACTATTCTAAAAATCTTTATCCACTAAACCGTAGGGTAACAAGAGGATGCAGAGCCAAGGCTTCAGCACCTAAAAAATTAATAAACTGGCACCGAGAAGGTATAAGGATGGCAGATGGAAACCCCTTGCCCAAAGTAGATATATCAGGCGTCATTGTGCAACCAGATGGGACCAAAGGGAGATCGTTTTTAACTTATAATAATTACGCGGCAATTTTGTCGTATAACTGTGCACACCTCTACGGAATTACCGTAGGAATATTTTCTGATTACCTTGGTAAGAGATAAAATATTTATGTTCCGTAAGTTTATATTGTTATTACCCTTACTAATGTTGGTGGGTGCTTGCGCCGAGATCAAATTAGCAACGCATACGGTAAAAAAAATTACCAATACGGTAACAAAAACAAGTAAAGGTACCTACAAAATTGGCAAGCCATATCAGATAAAGGGAATTTGGTATTATCCGGCAGTAAACTACGGATATGTAGAAAAAGGGGTAGCATCGTGGTACGGGCCCCAGTTTCACGGAAGAAAAACCGCCAATGGCGAAATATTCGATATGAACACGGTTTCGGCCGCACACCGGACACTTCCAATGCCAAGCATCGTTAGAGTAACTAATTTAGAAAACGGGCGGGCGATGAACATAAGGGTAAATGATCGCGGCCCGTTCGCAAAAAATAGAATAATTGATTTATCAAGAAGAGCCGCCCAGTTACTTGGCTTCAAACACGCAGGTACTGCCCTTGTAAAAGTGGAAATTATTGCCGATGAAAGTCGAAGAATAGCGATGCTCGCACAAAAAAATAAAACATTTTTTGCAAAGGGCAGGCGGGAAGACGTAAGAGTAGTAAAATTGGGAGGCAAACAGAATGTAGGATCCCGTATCCATAAAAAGCCTCAACCGCAATCAAAAAAATTCATGAAAGACCTCGATCATAAAAATGCCACAAACGTAGTTACACTTGTTCCAATACCTAAAACCAAAAGAATTTTTGTACAGGCTGGTGCATTTGTTTATCGTGATCTTGCTGAAAAAATGCAAAAGTTACTAGATCCTCTTGGGCCAACGCGTGTAGTAGAGGCTATAATTGGGAAACGCCGTTATTTTAGGGTACAAGTTGGACCTGCGCCAAATGTAAAACAAGGTGATAAGTTGCTTAATGAAGTGATTGCTAGCGGATACCCCACTGCAAAACTTATCGTGGAATAAAAACAACTAAGTAAATTGATAATTGAACTAAACTGTGACCTCAAGAGGAAGTAAGTGTTAAATTTAAATTTTATTGCATCTGCAGTTATTATATTTCTGACAATATACCCCGATGAAATTACAGCAAAAAACATTCAGACTTCCGCACCAAACGTCATTCTTTATGATTTAACAACTAATACAACTTTAATAGATAAAAATTCTGATACTCCAATGCCTCCGGCATCAATGAGTAAATTAATGACGGTTTATATGGTTTTTGACCGTCTCAGGTCGGGAAGTTTAAATTTGGATGACAAGTTTTTGGTCAGTCGAAGAGCTTGGCGAAAAGGAGGCTCTAAAATGTTTGTTATGGTCAACAAACGTGTATCTGTTAAAGACCTTTTAAAAGGAATAATTGTACAGTCTGGTAACGATGCCTGTATCGTCATAGCTGAAGGCATATCGGGAACTGAAGAAGCTTTCGCTGATGCCATGACACGAAAGGCAAGAGAAATAGGACTTAAGAATAGTTCCTTTACGAATTCTACAGGTTGGCCAGACAAACACCACTATATGTCGGCAAGAGACATTGCAAAATTATCTGCAAAATTGATTCAAGAGTTTCCCGAATTGTATAAGCTATTTTCGGAAAAAGAGTATACTTTTGGGGGCATCAAACAAGGCAATAGAAACCCTCTATTATATAACGATTTTGGAGCCGATGGTTTAAAAACCGGCTATACGCAGGTCTCAGGTTACGGGTTAGCTGCGTCTGCGGTCAGGAAGGGAAGAAGACTTTTACTCGTTATAAACGGCTTAACAAGTTCAAGAGCACGATCATCAGAAGCTGCCAGGCTTTTAGATTGGGGCTTTAGGGATACAGTAATATATCCATTGTTTAAAAAAGGCGAGGAAATAGAGAAAGCAGATGTTTGGCTTGGCAAACAAAAAAAGGTCTCCTTAGTTTTTGGAAAGCCTCTGATACTTACGTTAACTCGAAAGGCTCGACGCAGTTTAAAAGTGAAACTAAAATATGATAGCCCTATTCCTGCACCGATAAAGAAAGGGGATCAAGTAGGACTTATTTTTGTGGAGGCAGATAACCTGAATACTGTTAAAATTCCAGTTACTGTTGCTACCGAGATTCAGCAGCAAGGCAATCTTGGACGTTTGTCCACTGCATTTAAATACCTCCTATTTGGCAACAAATAAAATGAAACGCTATTAATAATTCATGAATTAAATGACAAAAGGAGTTTTCATAACTTTTGAAGGAGGCGAGGGGACTGGAAAGTCTACGCAGTTACGCCTTCTAGAAAATCACCTAAAAAGTATCAATATTCCAGTGATTGCAACTCGAGAGCCTGGGGGTACGTCGGCCGGTGAATTAATTCGGGAATTATTGGTGAATGGTAAAACTAACAGGTGGTCACCCTTAACAGAAACATTACTTCACTATGCCTCCCGTTACGAACACATAACAAATTTGATCCAACCAGCTATTCTTTCCGGTCAATGGATACTTTGTGATAGATATACTGACTCAACCTTTGCTTACCAGGGGTTTGCTCAAGGTGTTGATCTGAAAATTATAAATCAACTAAATAAAATCATCACAAGCCAACTAAACCCAAACCTTACAATTATTCTTGATTTACCGATTGAAATTGGACTCAAAAGAGCGGAGAAACGAGGGATTGGCGAAACTCGTTATGAAAAAATGGGGAGACCCTTTCACCAAACACTCCGCGAAGCATTCCTAGAAATTGCTAATAATAATCCTGAACGTTGTGTCGTAATTAACGCTGATGAAAAAAAGGAGGTAATTTCAAATAGGATAATTAATCTAGTAAACGAGCGTTATAGATTATCTTACTCAGAAAAAGAAGGTTAGCACAGTATTGGACAATCAAATCATTTCGCTCCAACCAAGATTGAACCCTTTTCTCTTTGGGCACCAAACTGTTGAACAAACATTTCTCACTTCTTGGAATTCCGGTCGTATGCCTCACGCTTTCCTTTTGAGCGGTCCTCAAGGGATAGGAAAAGCTACGCTAGCTTTCCGACTAGCGCGATTTGTTTTAGCAAGTAAAAGAGAGGAAAAGACGGGAATGAATCTTTTCGGGGACATCGAGGCTAACCTGGAAATGGATTGTGATGATCCAGTTTTCAAAAGAGTGGCTTCAGGAGGGCATGCGGACCTGATGACACTTGAACGTCCAGTCGATAAAGAGACAAACCGTCTTAAATCTTCAATCCCTATTGAAAGTGTTCGAACTGCAGGCGATTTTCTAAGA
>PBWY01000086.1 GCA_002727395.1 Rhodospirillales bacterium
AATATCAATTTCCACTCAAAAACCTACTAAAGGGGCGGTTGTAATACCTAAGTTCTTACGCCACGGCAAGCCACAACTCAAATAATAATTAATAATCGTCTCTCATCCTACTTTTTTTGTTTAATATCGGCTAGTGCGGCAAAAGGTTTGTTTTTCTTGTCTTCTTTAATAATTAAATAAGGCCCAATAACTTCATCTGCCAAACCCTCGGCTCTAGGATATGGGTTGGCTGCAACAGCCAATTCTTGAGCCCCAAGTTCTCCAAGATCTATAACATCGTTTTCATAGACTTCAAACGATCCATCTTCCGAAGAAGTTTCCGTAACCACGTGAGAAATATCATAAAAGTCGACATCGAACGTTTCATCAATAATACTCTCGATGGGCACCATTGATACGACACAATTTTGCACGATTTTTGCATTTATTTTACCACTTACCCGAACTCGATGTTTAGACTTTATAGTCTTTACACAAACATTTATGGTAAAATTTTTTATTTCTTCAAAACCAAACCGCTTTGCGAGAGCAATTTTCTCAGTTGATTCGGGGGTTAGAACAAATTTTTTCTCGATTGCTTCTAATTCGGAGGGATGTATTAAGAAAGAGAATTCCATATTTTCATCATTACTAGTTTTAAACTCTTTACCTCAAGGAAACGTTTTCAATTTCATCTAATACGGGAAGTTTTCCATTTATCAAAGTTTCTGCTGAAAGTTTCAGGAGCTTTGAATAAAATACATTTATATAGCTAGTGATTTTTTCTGCACCTTCTATACTTTCCATATCTCCGCGAAAAACATTACGCAAAATTGCCTTTGATAGAGAATTAGGGTCCTGATCACTCATGGCCTTTTCGTAAGCAGATAGCCGTCCATAAAAAGCCTTAATCATAGCCTTCACTCTTTTTCCCACCCCGAGATCGCCCACACCCATTTCTCGCAATGAACTATCCATATCAGCAAACATAGTATCAAATAAACACTGTGACAGAGATTCTAATTCCTTTCCCTCACCTTTTAGGCGTTTTAAAACAAGAAAAACATGAAGAGAGATCATATCAAATCTTCCATCGACTGTATCCGGCACCCCAAATCTTTTAAATAGGAAAGGCTGACGCGCCTGATTAACTATCTCCACGTACAAACTATGAGCCTGATCTTTGATTTTGGAGTTTCCAAAAATTGTCATAAAATTTTGACCCTATTCACAAAATAAGTACCTTTTCATTAAAATATTGAAATACTATATGTAAAAGAAATATAACAATCCCATTTTAAAATCTATGCAAAATAAATTTAAATTATTTACCACTTTGTTCAGTTTGGGCCTAACCTTTTTAGTGTTAGTAGGTTGCCAAAAACAAATTAACAAACACGGGAACTCTCCGAATCCAAAACTAGTTGCTGCGATCAAGCCTGGCATTCATAAACACTTTCATGTTGAACGACTTCTTGGATCACCCTCTACAACTGCAACATTTGACCGTGAACACTGGTATTATATAGAATCAAATGTCCAGACCTTTTCTTTTCTCAAACCCCAATTACTAAAAAGGAGTGTCCTGATAATAGAGTTTGATAACAATGGAGTTGTTGCAAATGTTAGAAAAATTAATACTACCAACCAAGAAAAAATAGACTTTGTAAAACGAAAAACTCCAACAAAAGGCAAAGAACTTACATTTATTCAACAAGCCTTAGGAAATTTAGGAAAATTTACAAAGCCTTCACAAGATTAAATGATCATCAGGATGATCAACGTAATTACTTTGTTAAAAAATAAAACCTAGAGTTAGTTATGCGACCATGGCCAGCAATAGTATTGCCACAATATTTATTATTTTAATCATTGGGTTGATGGCTGGCCCGGCTGTATCTTTATATGGATCCCCAACTGTATCTCCAGTAACCGCAGCATGGTGAGCCTCTGAACCTTTGCCGCCGTGATTACCGTCCTCGATAAGCTTTTTGGCGTTATCCCAAGCACCACCTCCTGATGTCATAGAAATCGCTACAAAAATACCAGTTACAATCGTTCCTAAAAGTAAGGCACCCAAAGTGGTTAATGCCGCTTCTAATCCACCAATTGCTCGAAACACGAAGAAGACAACGATAGGAGCTAAAACCGGCAACAGAGATGGGACAATCATTTCTTTGATCGCTGATTTTGTTAGCAAATCAACGGCGCGACCATATTCAGGTTTTGCTGTTCCATCCATGATTCCCGGAATTTCTTTAAATTGGCGCCTTACCTCTACCACCACCGCTCCCGCTGCTCTTCCAACTGCCTGCATGCCAAGTGCTCCAAACAAATAGGGAAGTAGACCACCAAGAAACAAACCAATGACAACAAACGGGTCTTGCAACTCGAATTTAATTTTTCCTTCCAAATTGGGAAAATAATGTTTTATATCAGCCGTATATGCTGCAAACAAAACTAATGCGGCCAAAGCAGCTGATCCTATTGCATATCCTTTAGTTACTGCTTTCGTTGTATTGCCTACAGCATCCAATGCATCTGTATAGTTACGAACTTCTTCCGGTAATTCTGCCATTTCAGCAATACCACCTGCGTTATCAGTAACAGGACCATATGCATCTAAAGCAACAATCACGCCGCCTAATGCCAACATTGTAGTCGCTGCGATCGCCACCCCATAAAGACCTCCGGAAAAATAGGAAGTTACTATTCCTGCACAAATAACTAAAACTGGAAGAGCGGTGGACTCCATCGATATAGCAAGCCTTTGAATCACATTTGTTCCATGTCCTGTCTCTGACGCTTTTGCCACCATCTTAACAGGACGATGATTAGTCCCTGTATAATATTCGGTAATCCACACCAATAACCCGGTAACTGCCAGTCCAATAAGTGCACAATAGAAAAGATGGCGCGCCTGCCATTCAGTGGAAATTTCAGCGGTAAGAGAACCAAACAACCAAGAAATCGCAAAACCAATTAGAACTGCAGATGCTATAACCGAAACAATAAGGCCTTTGTACAAGGCACCCATAATATTTTGACCACTACCCAGTCGGACGAAGAAAAATCCGATGATGGAACCAATTATACTAGCTCCACCGATCAAAAGCGGCAGGTTGATTAGTAAAATTTGCATAGGTCCTGTAAAATAAATAACGGCTAATAACATGGTGGCAACCATAGTCACGGCATAGGTCTCAAATAAATCAGCTGCCATTCCAGCACAATCGCCTACATTATCACCGACATTGTCTGCAATTACCGCAGCATTTCTGGGATCATCCTCTGGGATTCCTGCTTCAATTTTACCAACGAGATCAGCCCCAACATCGGCTCCTTTTGTAAAAATACCTCCGCCTAAACGAGCAAAGATTGAAATTAAGGAGGCGCCAAAACCAAGTGCAACCATCGCCTCTAAGATATGCCGCATACCCTTGTCGGAGCCGGCGTCAAAAACACTACTTAGTAAAAGAAAATATCCTGCAACACCTAATAAACCGAGCCCAACAACAAGTATTCCTGTAACCGCACCAGATTTGAAAGCAACATCCAATGCGGGAGCAAGACCTCCCTTACGAGCAGCATCTGCCGTTCGAACATTAGCTCGAACGGAAACATTCATACCGATATAGCCAGTCACACCCGAAAGAATTGCCCCTATGAAATAACCAATTGAAACGAACCAATTCAATCCAAAACCAAGAACAATACCAATCAGCACACCAACAATTGCTATCGTCGTATACTGACGGTTTAAATAAGCGCTTGCTCCTTCTTGTATTGCTAATGCGATTTCTTGCATCCGTTCATTTCCGGCACTAACGGAAGTAACAGCTCGAATTGCATAAATTCCATAGATAACGGCTAAAACACCGCATAAAAGTGTAACCCAAGATGCTGCTGACATGGAGTTAAGTCCTTAAAATTTGAAAAACATAATTAATGGGAGCTTCATCAAAAAATCCCACTTTTAACAAAAATTTGGCGGAACATGCCAGAATCCGCGTCCGGAAGCAACACCCTCTACATTTAAATATTGAACAATTAAAAAATGTAAAAAACTTAAAAGTTTATATCAAAAATGTTGCCAACCAAACGATCTTACAGGAACCACGTGGCCGAATTGGTCTAATATTGATATTCCTTTTCCCGATTGGATGCAGCCTACTTTACTAATCGATATATTTAAAATACTTGCAAAATTCTCAATTACATTTCTTTGGTCTTTGTTGGCGGTAAATAAAAGTTCGTAGTCATCTCCACCGCCATATACTGATTCCCAATAATCTTTGTTTTTTTCAATTATGTTCGTAGCACATATCGAAAGTGGTATTGCTCCCATTTCAATTTTGGCTCCAACCTTTGATGCTAAACAAATATGATTTAGATCGGCATATAATCCATCAGAAATATCGATGCAGGCTGTTGCGGTGCCAGCAAGCAACTTCCCTAAACCTATCCGTGGTTCTGGTAAGATATACCTGTTATAAAGACTAGGGTAATGTTTTAAAGTTTTAGCTCTACCAATCTCTTCAAATAATTTCAGAGCAATCGCTGCATCCCCAATGCAGCCGGAAACGAAAATATCATCGCCAACCATTGCACCAGCCCGACGGATAACGCGGCCTTTTGGAATTTCACCAATTGCGGTTATGGAAAGTGTAATAGGCCCGTTTGAAGAAGTAGTATCGCCGCCCACAAGCGAAACATTAAACTTCGTTTGATCATCTTGAAGCCCTGCAGAAAAATTTTCTAACCACTTTAAAGGAAAACCATGCGGCAAACATAAAGCTAAAAGATAGCCTCGAGGGTGACCACCAGACGCAGCGAGATCAGAGAGGTTTACTCTCAATAACTTTTTTGCAATTAAATCAGCTGGGTCATCTTTAAAAAAATGGATACCCTCAACCATTGTATCCATTGAATAAATAGCTTGATAACCTTTTTTAACTGACAAAGTCGCGCAATCATCTTGAAGAGAAGCACTACCAGGGTTATTGACTGCCAAAGGTCTAAAAAACCGTTCAATTAAACCAAACTCATTCACGCGAAGTTGATTCTTTTTCATTGCTACACTCCAGCTCGGTGTTACGCAACTCATGAGCAATTTTATCTAGCACTCCATTAACCATACCCGGTTCAGCACCAGAGAAAAATTCATAAGCAAGCTTTATATATTCCTTGATAATCACTTTTGCTGGAACTTGATGACGTGCCATTAATTCAAAGGTAGCTAATCTCAATATGCATCGCATAACTGTAGCTATTCT
>PBWY01000087.1 GCA_002727395.1 Rhodospirillales bacterium
AAGAGAACCTTGAACAGCCAAAGCATTTATGACGGTCGCTAACATTCCCATGTAGTCAGCAGTGCCTCTTTCTATACCTTGGCTTGCCGCATCTATACCCCTGAAAAAGTTTCTGCCCCCAATTACTAGACATACTTCACAGCCTAATTCGAGAACATTTTTAACTTCATTTGCTATTCGTACGACAGTGTCAGTGTCAAGGCCAAATTCTTTTTTACCCATGAGGGCTTCACCAGACAATTTTAACAATACCCGGTGATATTTAACTTTTTCGGTTTTTACCCCCATCGACTGCCCCTTGAATTACCTAGTATGTAGTTACTTTTGTTTAATATATGTTAGCCTTTTGCCGCGGCGTTGACCTCCGCAACAAAATCGTCTTCTTCTTTTTCAACACCCTCACCCAACACGTATCGTACAAACCCTTCCAAGGAAATAGTTGCTCCAGCCTCTTTCTCCGCTCCTTCAAGAACTTTAGAAATTTTTGTTTCCCCGTCGATCACAAAAGTTTGCTCAAGAAAAACTGTTTCTTCAAAATATTTTCGTAACCTTCCATCAACCATCTTACCGATGATTTCTTCCGGTTTACCACTTTCCCTCGCCTGTTCAGTTAAAATTGCTCGTTCACGCTCGAGTTCTGTTTCTTCAACATCCTCGATAGAAATCCAACGAGGAGCGGCTGCAGCAACATGCATTGCAAGTTGCTTTCCTAGATTAGATAAAACTTCCTCATCACCTTCAGACTCCAAAGCTACAAGAACGGCAATCCGTCCCATACCAGCCGAAATAGCATTATGAACATAACTACTAACAATACCATTTTTTACAGAGAGACCCTCAGCCCGACGAAAGTTAATATTCTCTCCAATGGTTGCAATTAAATTTTTTAAAGCATCGCTGACAGAAATTTTATTACTAAATTCAGCGTTCAGAATTGCCGAAAGGTGCCCCTCTTTTTCTAGAGAAATGGCTCCCACTCTGGATACAAAATCTTGAAAATCCGAATTTCTTGCAACAAAATCTGTTTCAGCATTAATTTCTATTACAGCGCCAGATTGAGATACGGAGTTTACAGCCACTAGGCCTTCTGCCGCCACTCTACCGGCTTTCTTTGCTGCCGCAGCCAATCCAGACTTCCGCAACCAATCAATAGCAGTCTCTAAATCTCCCTCAGCTTCTGTCAGCGCTTTCTTGCAATCCATCATGCCTGCACCAGTCTTTTCCCTTAACTCCTTAACTAGTGAAGCTGTAATCTCTGTCATGGCGTAATCCTTGATTTATCCTAGGTCTACTAATTTATGATTTTGCGGCTTCACCTTCCACGGGAGAAATTGCTTCTTTTTCAAGCTCGGCGTCAGGATTAGTTTCAGATTCGACCTTTTCCTCCAACTTAATCTCTGAGGCTGGTTCCTCTGCGACCGGAGCGTTCTCTTGAACCCGTAGATCCACTTCCGCCCCTACATCAGTTCCAGCGGCTATAGCTTCTTGTTGTAAACCATCCAACACTGCATCAGCTAATAGATTACAATACAATGCAATAGAACGAATAGCATCATCGTTACCAGGGACAGGGTAAGTTATGCCCATAGGATCACAATTACTATCTAGCACAGCAACTACAGGTATTCCCAGTTTTTGAGCTTCCTTGATCGCTATACTTTCCTTATTGGTGTCAATCACAAATATTATATCTGGGAGACCACCCATTTCTTTTATACCACCTAAGGCGCGCTCTAATTTGTCCCTATCACGGGTCCGCATAAGTAGTTCTTTTTTGGTAAGGCCAACCTCTGTCTGCGAAAGCAACTCGTCATATTCTCGCAAGCGCTTGATTGAAGCTGTAATAGTCTTCCAATTCGTTAACATTCCACCAAGCCAACGATGATCGACGTAATACTGACCACATCTCTTCGCCGCCTCTGAAATTTGTTCTCCGGCCTGGCGCTTTGTTCCAACAAACAAAACCCTACCGCCCCCGCTTACAACGTCACGAACAGCCTGTAACGCAGCATGCAACATAGGAACGCTCTGACGAAGATCCAAAATATGGATCCCATTTCTGACACCATAAATGTATGGTGCCATTTTGGGATTCCAGCGTCTCGTATGGTGTCCAAAATGAACGCCAGCCTCTAAAAGTTGGCGCATAGAAAAAGTAGGCAATGCCATAATATGTCCTTTTCTCCGGTTGGTTCGTCCGCGATAAAAGTCCGGTCAGGTTCTGACTGACTCAAACACCGGAACAACGCTCCCTATATGTAGTGAGAACGTCGCAAAACCGCGTGCGATTTCAAATGATAGCTTGATAAACTCTGAATACAGAAAATTCAAGAATTATTGTAAAAAATTTACTTACAATAATTCGGAAGCACTCATAATTCCCTGAGTTCCGAAACACCTGGAATAACCTCAATTTCAGACTTCATATCTTGTGTTATCATATAACCCTTAGGAAGTAACAATTCTACAGATTCATCGGCAGTAATACCGAGAACCAAATATATTTTTCCTTTTCCTTCATTGCCTTTTTCAATAGCACTTTTTAAGCTCTCAAGCGATGCTGTTTCATTCAAGAAGATTTTTACGCCTCCGCTAACATTCTCAGCGGCTTTTTCAAGACATTGAAGATTCAAACAGCTAAATTTTAAATCATCACCCTCAGCCCTTACCTCACAGGTAATCAATACAGCTTTTCCGGGTTGAATAAGTTCTCTTGAAGTTGATAACACCTCGGAAAAAACCACTACCTCAAACATTCCCTCTTTACCTGAAAAGCGGATAAAGGCGAATTTATTTCCCTTAGAAGATGTACGCTTTCTTATGGAATCTATTACACCGGCTAATTTTGGCCTTGTGCCTACCGAATTTATACCCAAAGACGCATATGACTGAACGCCAAGCCTATCAAGCGTACCTCCATATGCATCAAGCGGGTGATCAGAAAGATAGAACCCTACTGATTCGAATTCCTTCCCTAGTCTCTCCAGCTTTGGCCAATCATTTACATCCTGAAAGTTTTGTTTTTCAACCTTGGTTGTAAGCGCTTCCTCTGAAAATAGATTTTCCTGATTATTTTCCCTTTCACGATCTGATGCTAATGCCGTTTTTGTAATAATATCAGTACTGTTAAATAATTTTTTTCTATTAATTTCTAAGGAGTCAAAAGCACCAGCAGTAATTAAGTTTTCTATCAGACGCTTGTTAACCACCTTTCCATTTAGGCGTTTGGCAAAATCCATAACATTAGCGAATGGACCGCCTGACGTCCTCTCTTTTACCAAGCTTTCCATAGCTTTATCACCAACATTTTTTACCGCTGAAAGAGCATAAAGAACCGCTCCTTTTTCGCCGGCTGATTTCGGTTTCCGAACTGCAAAACTCGCATGGGATTCATTTATATCTGGTGGAATTAAGTCAATGCTTAGCCTAGAAAGTTCCTGTCGGTAAACGTTCAACTTATCGGTATTTCCCATGTCGAGTGTCATGGAAGCCGCTATGAATTCAACAGGATAATTTGCTTTTAACCATGCGGTTTGATAGGCAACTACTGCATAGGCGGCCGCATGTGATTTATTAAATCCATAACCCGCAAATTTATCTACCTGATCAAATATTTGAGCCGCCTTTTCTGCATCAACACCTCTCTCTTTGGCTCCCTCAACAAAAACATTTCTTTGGGCTTCCATTTCTTTTTTTATTTTTTTTTCCCATTGCTCTTCGCAATAAGTCAGCATTTCCAAGACTATAACCTGAGAGGACTTTAGCGATTTCCATAACCTGCTCTTGATATATGATCACACCAAATGTCTCTTTTAATATTTCCTCAAGCTCTGGGTGCAGGTAGTCAGGCTCCTCGTAACCATGTTTACAAGCAATGTATCGGGGAATGTTGTCCATAGGACCAGGCCGATAAAGTGCTACCAGTGCAATGATGTCTTCAAAACAGTCGGGTTTCATCTGCTTTAAAACGTCCCGCATACCTGTGCTTTCCAGCTGGAATACTCCTACGGTATCACCACCACCCAACATATCGTAAGTTAGGGTATCATTTAGTGGAATTTTATCCAGATCAACATTGAAGCCACTTTCTTGAATTAAATTAATCGTTTTATCTAAAACTGTAAGAGTTTTTAGCCCTAAAAAATCGAACTTAACTAAGCCAGCAGCCTCCGCATATTTCATTGAAAATTGAGTAGCGGCCATATCAGAACGAGGGTCTTGGTAAAGTGGAACAAACTCATCTAGGCGCTGATCACCAATCACTAACCCCGCCGCATGAGTAGATGCATGCCGATATAAGCCCTCAAGTTTTAAACCAATATCAAACAAACGAGAAACCTGCTCATCTCCATCTCTTAACGTTACAAGTTCCGGTTCAATTTTTAATGCCTCTTCTAGAGACGGAGGGTTGGCTGGATTATAGGGTATAAGTTTACAAATCCTATCTACATAACCGTAAGGCATGCCTAGAACCCGCCCCACGTCGCGTAAAACCGCTTTGGCCTGTAATTTTCCAAATGTAATAATTTGGGCAACCCTATCAGGCGCATATTTTTCTTTAACATAATTTATTACTTCATCTCGACGATCCTGGCAGAAATCGATATCAAAATCTGGCATTGATACCCGTTCAGGGTTCAAAAACCTCTCGAATAGTAACCCGAACTTGAGCGGATCTAAGTCAGTGATTGTTAGAGCCCAAGCAACTACAGAGCCTGCTCCCGAACCTCTACCGGGGCCCACAGGGATATTTTGGCCTTTTGCCCACTGGATAAAATCAGCAACAATCAAAAAATACCCCGGGAAACCCATGTCATTTATGACTTCTAATTCGAAATTAATACGGGTTTTATATGGTAAAACCTCCTGACCCTTGATCCCTAGGCTGTTTAACCTTTTTTCTAGCCCATCATGAGATGCCTGCCGTAACTGCTCAGCTTCAGTTTTTTCTCCTGTTGTTGGAAATGCCGGTAGCATCGACGAGTGCTCCTGCGGTGCAAAAGCACACCTTTTTGCAATTACGACCGTGTTGTCTATTGCCTCAGGAATATCTGAGAAAATTTCTTTCATTTCAGATTCCGAGCGGAATCCATGTAAACGGGTCAAACGTCTTCTATTTGGGTCATCAATATGTTTGCGTTCCGCGATACACATTAATGCATCATGGGCTTCAAACATGCTTTCGTCTGAGAAAAAACAATCATTGGTAGCAACCAATGGAATATCGTGTTCGAATGCCAACGTAACGAAAGAGTTCTC
Source organism: Rhodospirillales bacterium (assembly GCA_002727395.1). Taxonomy (GTDB): domain Bacteria; phylum Pseudomonadota; class Alphaproteobacteria; order MPNO01; family UBA2964; genus UBA2964. The sequence goes on from PBWY01000087.1 coordinate 5,260, forward strand.
AATTTTCTCTTCATCTATGGTTCCATGGCGCATGAGTTCGATATAGAGCCGACCGGGGAATAATGATTTCAAATGTTTTAACATCAACACAGAAAAATCATTTTGTCCTTCAGCTAATAATTTACCCAACGCTCCACTCGACCCGCCCGATAAAGCGATTAAACCATCAGTGTAACCAGTCAAATCGGAAAACTGTATATGAGCTTGCTCTTCGGGCAATGTATCCAGAAAAGACTTACTAACTAACTTGATTAAATTACGATAACCCTCTTGGGATTGAACAAGTAATACTAATGTATCAAAACAATTTTCTTCCAAACTTGTCTTATATAAGGCTTCACCCCCACAATCATTCGGCCGTTTGACCAGCATTTGACATCCAATTATGGGTTGAATGCCTGCTTTTGAGGCGGCAAGAGAAAATTCAAGAGCTCCAAATAGGTTACCACTATCGGTCAATGCAACCGCAGGCATAGAATAATCTTTGCAAAGAGATACTAATTCCTCAACCTTAATCGCACCCTCTGAAAGAGAATAGGCAGAATGAACCCGCAAATGGATAAAATTTGATAACTTCATTATTTAAAATTTACACGAACCCGATTATAAGTCATTAGAACAAAACAGGAAACAACAAGATAAAGTATTTGACAAATTTATTCGGTACAATATTTAGTATCTAAACCTTGCTAACTTATTGAATTCCCTTATTTTTTTTAAGGAAGAACGAATCGGCAACAAAAATGGAGTTCTAAACGTCAATTAATAATCCTTCTTTAATTAAAATAATCCGATCCATTCTCTCAGCCAACTTCATATTATGGGTGGCAACAAGCGCAGAAACCTTAAAATTTTTAACAATCTCCAATAACAACTCCAGAGTATAATTAGCCGTTTCTTCATCCAAGTTTCCAGTTGGCTCGTCGGCTAATAATACAGCCGGTTCATTGGCTAAGGCCCTGGCAATAGCCACTCTTTGTTGCTCCCCTCCAGATAATTCGGATGGTAGATGCAACATACGATCCTTTAAACCTACATCAAACAATAATTCTTTTGCTCGACCTTGGGCTATGGGTTTTTCTATGCCTGATATCATTTGCGGTAGTATGATATTCTCCATAGCCGAAAATTCAGGAAGTAGATTATGAAACTGATAAACAAAACCTACGGCGGTCTGCCTTCGTAAGGTACGCTCGTAATCGTTGCAATTAGTGCAATCTTCTCCATTTATATATACACGTCCACTATTTGGACGTTCCAATAACCCTGCAATATGCAGAAGAGTAGATTTTCCAGTACCGGAAGGTCCTACTAACGCAGTGATTGTTCCCGCAGGAACTGTTAATGAGGCTCCTCTCAATATTTCTAAATTTTTAACACCCTGTTTGTAACGGTGTTCTATCGAATCCAATCTTAGACGGGCTTCATCATTCATAACGTAGTGCGTCAACTGGTTCTAAGCGTGCGGCCCGCCAAGATGGATAAAGGGTTGCAAGAAAGGAAAGGCCGAGAGCAATAACGGTTACCATAAGTACTTCTGCGCCATCAACTTTAGCAGGTAATTTTGAAAGAAAATAAATTTCCGCTTCAAATATTTTTGAATCTGTTAAACTTTCTAACCACCTTCGGATAGTTTCAATATTTAATGAAAAAGCTAAACCAAGACAGCAACCCACAAATGTTCCAATAAAACCAACTGACATACCGGAAAGCAAAAATATTTTCATAATCATTCCACGAGTTGCACCCATTGTCCGCAAAATTGCTATATCTCTGCCCTTATCTTTAACCATCATTATCAATGCCGAGATAACGTTAAAGGCAGCAACAATTATTATAAGAGTGAGAATTAAAAACATAACATTACGTTCGACCTGAATGGCATTAAAAAAACCCGCATTAGATTTTTGCCAATCAACAATTCGTAGATCCCTAATGGATTGTCTAGCTATTAAATTACGAGTTTCTTCAACAATTTCCGGACTAGTAAGCATAACTTCCAAGTGTGTGATTTTTTCTGGTCCCGTTCTAAAGAACGTACGGGCTGTTTTAAGGTTTATAAACAAAAATGAATTATCATACTCGTACATTCCAATTTCAAAAACTGCCTTAACGCGAAAACTTTTTAATCTTGGAATAGAGCCAAACGGTGTAATTCGACTACTTGGAGCAACCAGGGTTACCTTATCACCAATTTCTAGGTTGTAGAGCTCCGCGAAACGTTTTCCTACAACTATATCCTCACCACCAAGGAAATTATTTAAATCTCCATAAACAATATTAGGTTTTATAGCAGGGTGAAGTCTGATATCAGCTGGACGGATTCCCCTTACCAAGACCCCACTAGCCACTCCAGAAATCGTCGACATCGCCTGCCCTTCGATGATCGGTGTAACTCGAACTATACCTTCAATTTTTCTTAGACGCTTCTGAATTTCATCAAAATGTTTTAAACCAGTATTTTTTGCATCTGTAATACTTAAGTGACCATTTAAGCCAAGTATTCGTCCCATAAGCTCCGCTCTAAATCCATTCATAACGGACATAACAATAATCAGCGTGGCTACTCCAAGCGCTATTCCCGTTAGTGAAAAACCGGCAATAACTGAAATAAAACCCTCACTTCTTCGAGCTCGAAGATATCTTCGGGCCACTAATCTTTCGAAGGCGGAAAAAATCATTTTTTTAACCGATCAACCACAAATTTTTGACAGAGCGGCATCTACAGAAATGTCTTCACGCTCGCCAGTATCTCGTTTTTTTATTTCAATATAACCATTCTTTATACCACGCGGGCCTATAATAACTTGCCAAGGTAAACCTATAAGATCCATTGTCGCAAACTTAGCTCCCGCTCTTTCGTCTCGGTCATCAAAGAGAACGTCAAAACCTGCATTTTTTAATTTTGATAACACATCATTCGATGCATTATCACAATCAGTATCTCCGGACCTGATATTAATTAATCCAACTTGAAACGGGGCAACACTTTCAGGCCATATTATACCACTCTCGTCGTGGGACGCCTCTATTATCGCCCCAACTAATCTCGATACACCTATCCCATATGATCCCATTTCAGGGTAGATTACTTCACCACCCGGTCCCGTAATTGTTGCTTCCATAGCCTTTGAATATTTGGTTCCAAAATAAAATATATGTCCCACTTCTATTCCTCGGGCAGAAATGAGTTTATCTTTTAGCTGATTAGCTTTTTTTTCATCATATTTTTCATCTGTTACCGCATATAAAGCAGTCCACTTTTTGACCGTCTCGGAAAGGTCTTCGTTATAATTGGTTTCTTCCATAAGAACATCATAATTCAAATAATCTTTATGACAGTAAACTTCACTCTCTCCTGTTTCCGCTAAAATTATAAATTCGTGGCTTAAATCTCCGCCTATTGGCCCTGTATCAGCCTGCATTGGTATTGCCTTTAAGCCTAGTTTTGCAAACGTCCTAAGATATGACACAAACATCTTATTGTAAGAACGCTGGGCACCTTCAAAATCAATATCAAAGGAGTAGGAGTCTTTCATTAAAAATTCACGGCCACGCATAACCCCAAATCGTGGACGCACCTCATCTCGAAATTTCCATTGAATATGATATAGAATTTTTGATAAATCCCTGTAACTGCGAACAGTCTGGCGAAAAACATCAGTAATCAATTCTTCATTTGTTGGCCCATATAACATTTCCCTTTCATGGCGGTCCGTTATACGAAGCATCTCCTTCCCATAACCATCATAGCGGCCACTCTCCTTCCAAAGATCTGCCGATTGTATGGTTGGCATCAATAATTCTTGCGCTCCAGCTGTGTCCTGTTCTTTCCTAACAATATCTTCGACTCTACGCAAAACTCGCAAACCCATCGGTAGCCATGTGTAAATCCCTGCGCTAGCCTGACGAATTAGGCCAGCTCGAAGCATAAGCCGGTGCGATGTGACCTGGGCCTCGGTAGGGTCTTCTTTTAAAGTAGGTAAATAATATTCTGATAAACGCATGAAGCTAAAATCCAAATATAAATATTTTATAACAAGTATCAAAAAAACTGTTAGTAGGTAATGCTTAATTACAACTCAACGATGGTAAAAGAGGGTTACAATGTTATTTATTACAAAACAATTATTGATAACCTACTATAGTTACATAACCATTACTGAATCGAATCGAAAAATTGTGTAACAAACTTTTATTTACGTTACTTCATGGGGATTATAATGCTAAACAATTTATTTAAATTGGATGCGAATCAAACCTCAGTCAGGACCGAGGCCTTTGCTGGCCTAACAACTTTCCTGACTATGGCCTATATTATATTCGTCAATCCGGAAATTTTATCTATTGCTGGAATGGATAAAAATGCAGTTTTTGTAGCCACATGTTTGGCAGCTGCGTTTGGGTCATTGGTTATGGGATTATATGCCAACTACCCAATCGCACTCGCTCCGGGGATGGGGCTAAATGCTTTCTTTACCTTCGGAGTTGTAAAGGGAATGGGCGTAAGTTGGGAGATTGCACTCGCAGCTGTGTTAGTCTCTGGTATCCTATTCCTGATACTCAGTATTCTTCCCGTGCGTGAATGGATAATAAACAGTATACCAAGGTCACAAAAATTAGCGATAGCCGCTGGTATTGGCTTATTTCTTGGTTTCATCGGTTTAAAGAGTGCTGGCTTAGTTGTTGACCACCCTGCAACGCTTGTAACAGTAGGTAATTTAATTTCGCTCAACGTTCTATTAGCAGTTCTTGGTTTTGTTGTAATTGTCGCACTGGATTACAAGAAAGTACCGGGTGCTATTATTATCGGTATTTTAGTTGTCGCAATTATTGGGATGGTAACGGGCCTCGCTAAAGCTCCATCGGCTATTGTAAGTCTACCTCCTGACCCATCTCCAACTTTCTTGGCATTGGATTTGGCCGGATTTTTTGATCTTGCTGTCGCTACGATCCTAGTATTGTTACTAAGTTTCCTCCTTGTTGATATGTTCGATACCGCTGGCACACTTATCGGACTTGGACATCAAGCAAAAATGTTAGATAAGGATGGCAACTTGCCTAATATTGGGAAGGCCCTTGTTGCAGATAGTAGTGCTACTGTTGCGGGTGCGGCCTTTGGAACATCTCCAACAACTAGTTACATCGAGAGTGCGTCTGGTATCAGGGCAGGAGGCAGAACCGGGCTGACTGCAGTAGCCGCTGCTTGTCTTTTTCTGCTAGCCCTCTTTTTCGCGCCGCTAGCGACTTCTATACCTGGATTCGCTACCGCCCCAGCAATTGTTTTTGTTGCTTGCATGATGGCACGTGGACTAGCTGAAATTGACTGGGACGACGTGACGGAATTTGTACCCGCAGTGATCACAGCGCTGATGATGCCCCTTACTTTTTCGATCGCTATTGGCATTGGAATGGGGTTCCTCGCTTATGTCGCAATAAAGGCATGTTCTGGTAGGCTGAGTGATATTAGCACGGCGATGTGGGTAGTATCAGCAACTTTCCTTATATACTTTTTAAGAACCATCATTTTTTAGATTAACAAGGCACGCCTCTTTTTACCTTAGGTAAGGTGGATTGAGGCGTGCTATTCTTTTGCCAACAGGGCAACTTGGACAATGAGCTCCTGGCAAATAGCCTAGGCTCAACAAAAATTCATTTGTAATTTCTATGCCTGTAAAGACAAAAGTATCTTTGAATAAATTTACCCAAGATAATTTATCTCGAGGGTGATTGACTTTCAGCCAATCATTAAATGAACCACATTGGCTTTTGAGGAACATAATTCGATTAGCGTTTTCAATTGCAGCTTCTATTTTTCTTTTATTTCTTATAATACCGGAATTATTTAAAAGTCTTTGCCGATCAAGGTTTCCATAAGCTGCCACACGTTCTATATCAAAATGATCATAAGCTATCTGAAAGGCTTTCCTTTTTTTGAGAACAGTTAACCAAGATAATCCAGCCTGATTGATTTCTAAAATTAACCTTTCGAAAAGAACGTTATCATCAGTTACTGGAAATCCATATTCTAGGTCGTGATAAGGGCCATGATAGGGGTCGCCCAGAGATATTTCACAATACCCTGTCAATCCTTCGTTAGCCATTACGAAAGGAGACTATATCAGAAATGATGACCCAACAGATCAACCCCGTAACGGCGCCGGCCCCCAATGTGGCAACTAAAATTTTGAGTCTTAGATGTGGCTTAGTAGGAGCCCCCGCCTCGTTTCCAATCTGGGCTCTTTGGCCCACTTCGTGGGGAGGCTTTACGCCAATGGGAAGAGCCATAAAAAATATAAGCCACCAAGAAACAACATAGACAACAATACCGGAAGTTAATGTCATAATAAAATTAAACCCTTACAATATGAAGAATTACCATGGGCCTTTTGCCCGTTTCTTGATAAAAAAATTTGCGAATTGATGAACTAACTACACGATTAATTTTTTCATCATCTGTCTTCTGTTTCCTGGACATTAATTGGATTGATTTTTCTATAGAGGAAACAGCTTTGCTATGCATAACTGCATCTTGTCCCATATCATCAACGATACCCGGTGCAGAGAGTTGAGGTACTTTTAAAAGGTCACAATGTTTGTCTAGTACAATTGTTACTAATGCATTTCCGGTGAGGTTTAGTCTTCGACGCAATTTCATTACATCGCCTTTTAAAGGTATCAAACGCCGTCCATCCACAGCATAACGCCCTGACTGTACTTCTTTAATTATTTCTGCTTTGTCAGGTCTGATGCTTAACACTTCTCCATTTTCCACTTTCAAGGCAGAGGGAATGCCACATTCCTTAGCTAACCGACAATGTTCAATAAGATGACGCGTCTCACCATGTATAGGAATCACTAAAGACGGCTGAACCCAATCATATAATTGTTTAAGTTCTTCCCTAGCTGGGTGTCCGGATACATGGACAAAGGCATCATTTTCTTCAATTACATGAACATTGAGTTTAGCTAATTGGTTCTTTAGCATGCCGATTGAAAGCTCATTACCCGGAATTTCACGGGAAGAAAAAATTACGGTGTCTCCCTCTGAAAAAGAAATTTCTGGATGGTTATCATTAGAAATTCTCGACAATGCTGCTCGAGATTCTCCCTGACTCCCAGTGACCATAATTAAAACTTCTTCTTGGGGTAAATAACCAATATCTCTGACATCTATAAATTCTGGACAATCAGAGAGATATCCACAACTTTTAGCAATCTCTGCAATCCTCGTCAAAGATCTTCCAACAAGGGCGATCCGTCTATTATTTTTCTGCGCCGCTCGGATGCAGGTCTCCATTCTAGCAACATTAGAGGCGAAGAATGCTACCACCACCCTTCCTTTACAGTTACTGATGACCTCAATCATACTCTGTCTCAAGGCACCCTCGGAACCAGAAAACCCATCCTCGAATACATTAGTCGAGTCGCATAAGAGGGCCAAGACACCGGTCTTACCAACCTCTCGGAAACACTCCTGATCCGTTGGTAACCCTATCAAAGGTTCCTTATCAATTTTCCAATCTGAAGCATGTACTATTGTTCCAATTCCAGTTTTTATTGCAAGGCAATGTGTTTCTGGAACCGAATGGGCTACCGGAATAAATGAAATCTCAAAGGGGCCGACATTCAACTTTTTACCTGAAGCAAACTCGATTATTGTCACTATTTTTGAAAGGCCTACCTCTGCTAATTTTTTTCTTAATAACCCTGCAGCAAAGGGGGTTGCATAAATAGGGCATTTAAGTTGTCGCCAAAGGTATGGTAATCCTCCTAAGTGGTCCTCATGGGCATGAGTAATTATTATACCCGTTAATTTTTGATTATTTTGTATTATAAAATGAGGATCCGGAACGATTAATTCTACGCCTGGTGTCGAGCTATCCCCGAAAGTCACTCCA
>PBWY01000088.1 GCA_002727395.1 Rhodospirillales bacterium
AGCGCTATATCAATTTCTGGTCCATCGCCAAGACCGACTTTTTCTCCAATATAGAGCATTGGAGCTTCATCTCGTTCTCCTTCACCGATCACAACAGTGCCCTGAATCGAAAGACTATTTAATGCGGTTCGCATTGCATCAACTGCCACCTGGTCAGCTGCCTTTTCATCCCCTCTGCCCATCTGTCGAGAAGCAGCAAGTGCAGCTGCCTCCGTCACCCTGACTGCTTCTAAAGCTAGATTTCTATCCATCGGAATTGATTCTGGCATTACTCCGACCCTCCTCAAATTTTTCGGTTAGTAAATAATATTATAAGAAATAGCCTTTTTTACTTTAAAGTAATAACGGTTCTATTCTTATTATCCTTGGCTCCTCCACTACCGTTTCATACTCTGCAAAACGGTTGATAACTCTTCTTATTGCTCCTTCTTCAACATCATGAGTGGTCATTACCACAGGAACAGATTCATCGGGTGAACGGGTTCTCTGCAGGATACCTTCCATGGATACTTCTCCATCCCTTAAAACACCAGCTACGTCAGCAAAAACTCCTGGCCGATCAAGAACCATCAAACGGATATAATACGATCCGATATGTCGTTCGATCGGAATAACATTACTGATATCAAGTTCCGAAGCTGGCTTGCCAAATGCCGGGGTGATCATTCCACGTGCTAGATCAACCAAATCTGCTACCACGGCCGATGCCGTTGGCCCAGCCCCAGCGCCACGCCCTTCATAAACTGTGGGACCCAGAAAATCACCCTGAACAACAATCGCGTTATAGACCCCCTCAACATGAGAAACCGGAGAGTCAAACCTAAGCATACAAGGGTGCACACGTTGAACAACTCCATTTTTTGATGACTGGGCAATTCCCAAAAGTTTTATGCGGTATCCAAGCTCGTTTGCAAATTTTATATCTAGAGCCGAAATATGACGGATACCCTCGATATAAGTATCAGAAAAATTCACTTCATAACCAAAAGCGAGGCTAGATAGAATAGAGAGCTTATGTGCTGTATCAATCCCATCAACATCAAAACTTGGATCCGCTTCGGCGTAGCCCAATTCCTGTGCTTCAAGCAGTACCTCTTGAAAATCACGCCCAGTTTCTCTCATGGTAGTAAGAATATAATTACAGGTCCCATTTAAAATACCATACAACCCTGAAATTTTATTCCCGGCCAACCCCTCTTTGATCGACTTAACGATAGGAATACCACCAGCAACCGCCGCTTCATATGCCAAGCCAAGATCATTATGCTCAGCCTGAAGAGCTAGATCAGTTCCAAATTTTGCAATGAGTGCCTTGTTAGCAGTCACGACAGATTTTCCTGCTAGAATTGCTGCTTCACAAGAATTCTTGGCAACTCCGCTTTCGCCACCAATAAGTTCAACAAAAACATCGCAATCAATTTCACGAGCCATGACCACAGGATCGTCAAACCATTGAAAACCGGTTATATCAATACTGCGATCACGGTTGGGGTTTAGAGCCGAAACGGCAACAACTTCTATTTCCCTTTCACATTTCCGAGAAATTTCTGATCCATTTTTAAGAAGAAGTTCTATTACACCGGTACCAACGGTACCAAGTCCAGCTATCGAAATTTTTAATGGTTTTCTCAATTTTTTTCTGCTTGCTTATGAAAGTCTTCAATTATTATAGAACTTTGCGACAAAAATCTTTTAATATTACGTGCAGCTTGCATTATCCGTTGCTCATTTTCTACCAACGCAACCCGCACAAAACCCTCACCATATTCTCCAAATCCGATCCCAGGTGATACAGCCACTTGTGCTTCCTTGAGAAGCAATTTTGAAAACTCAAGTGAACCCAACTCCCGAAACGGCTCGGGAACCGGCGCCCACGCAAACATTGTAGCGTTGGGTGCCGAAATTTTCCAACCCGAGCGATGAAAACTTTCGATCAATACATCCCGCCTTTTTTTATAAATGTTTCGATTCTCATCAATACAATTCTGAGGACCATTTAACGCCGCCGCTGCCGCTACTTGGATTGGAGTAAAGGCACCATAATCAAGATAAGACTTGATTCTTGCTAACGCACCCACCAATTTTTTATTACCGGTTGCAAAACCTATTCGCCATCCGGGCATAGAATATGTCTTACTTAATGATGTAAATTCAACGGCGATATCTTTAGCTCCAGGAACTTCCAGAATCGAAGGGGGAGGTTCTCCATCAAAATAAATTTCTGCATATGCTAAATCAGAGAGGATATAAATCCCATGCTCTTTACAAAATTCAACCACTTCTTTGTAAAAGTTTAGACCTACAACTTGAGCTGTGGGATTAGATGGAAAATTTAGAACTAGCGCCAGAGGTGGCGGCACACTATGCTTTATCGCCCTTTCAAGGTGTTCACGCAAATCAATATTTAGCCCTACAGGTATATGTCTGAGAGCTCCTCCGGCAATGATAAAACCATATGCATGGATGGGATAACTAGGATTAGGAACCAAAACAACGTCCCCCGGACTAGTAATTGCCATGGCAAGATTGGCAAAGCCCTCTTTTGACCCCAATGTAACAATAGTTTCTGTTTCTGGGTCAATCTCTACGTTAAAGCGCCTCCCATAATACTCGGAGTTGGCTTTTCTCAGGCCTACAATACCTTTTGACACCGAATAACGGTGAGTTTTAGGGTTCTGAACAGCTTCAACCAATTTTTCGACTACATGGGACGGAGAAGAGAGATCTGGATTTCCCATACCGAAATCTATTACATCTTCGCCAGCAGCGCGTGCTGCAGCCTTCATTGAATTTACCTCCGCGAAAACATACGGAGGTAATCGCCTTACTCTATGAAAATCGTAGTCCATGCTACTAAGAGCCCTAATAAGTTAATATTCCAACGCGAACTCGTCGTGCGTTGACGGTCGGGTTTGTGTATTTGTTTTATTTATTTAAAAAGATTTCAACACGCCGATTTCTGGATTCTTCAGACGGCATGACTTCAGAAAACCTAGGTTCTGAATCCGAAATTGCACTAATCTCTATAGCCGTCGGATTGATACCGAGACGTATCAATTGCTTTCCGACCGCATGCGCACGATCAAAAGAAACGTTGAAATTCACTAAGTGATGACGTTTCCAAGACATATCACGAGTTCGACTACTCGCATGTCCAATCACTTGAATTGTACCACCTCGCTTTTTAAACAGGTTCGCAATTCTACGAAGAGTCCTTCGAGTTTTAACCGTTAATTTTGATGAGCCTGTATCAAAAAGCACAACGGCGCTCTGTCTGCTGCGTTCCACATTTGAATTTTCATGGGCAATCGGTTTAGCCGGAGAAAATTTGTTTGCCACGCCAGACGGAAACCTTATAGCGAATGGATTGGCCTGAACAAATTTATTTTGGGGGGTAATAGTTAAATAATTTTTGTCAGTGCTAGCCAACACATTTTTTTTCACCTTCACCTTTTTGAAGGAGGATTCTCTTTTTAAGGTTGACCGATTTCGGACATTAGTTACGCTAGTCGTTTTGTTTTTTAAAATCTTTTTCGGGTTGCTGCCTATTACTCCAAACGAAACCTTTGGCGGAATTGCTAAGGGTTTACGATTAATTACCTTAGTTCCCATCAAACTTTTTTGTCGATTAACCACTCGTTCGGTATAACGTGCTGCATCCCGGTCCGATTTTAATGAGTTATGTAGTTTTTTTAATTCAACTAAATTTGCACGTGCTGGTCGTTTAGGTACACTCGACAATTTAGGGAAATTTTTATTAGCTATTCTATTTTTAAATTTTTTACCTGTATCATCGTTACCACCACCAACCCAATCTTTCGTCCCCTTATACCATTCAACGGGATTGGCCCAATCTGGCATTGAGGAGCAACCAATTAAGAGAAAAGAAACAGAGCATAATACAAAAATGCTTTTTCTTAAATTTCGAATAAAAATTTTATTTTTCGAATACATTATTTTGCCCTTCACCCCAGTCTTTGCACTTCATGAAAACCATAGCAGCAACCATTTATATTAGTAAGATAACGAATAGAAGACTCATCAACCAGAAATTTATAATATTTTGTTAGCCGGTACCAATAACAAGTATTCATTAAAACCTACAATCCGGTATCTTCAGGTAATTTTAACATTAAATTAAGGTTTTGAACGGCCTGTCCTGACGCACCCTTACCCAAATTATCTAATTGAGCGCAAAGCACAGCATGGTCACTTCTTTTACTTCCAAAAACAAATAACCGCATATGGTTGGTACCATTCAGTTCTTCAGGATCGAGTAAATCTAAACGTTGATTTTTCTCCATATCATTTGCAACAGAGACAAACCTTTTATCACTATAGTAATTAGTCAATACCTTTGATATTTCGTCTACACTCGGTTTCAAAGGTAGGTGCGATAAATAGAGTGGTATTTGAACGATCATGCCCTGATGAAACCTCCCAACACTTGGAACAAAGAGCGGTCTTATTTCTAGTCCACTGTGCATCATTATTTCGGGTACATGTTTATGTTCTAGACCAAACCCATACCCAAAAAACTGGCTGCTTATTGCTGCATCTGTTTTGTAATTTTCCATCCGCGATATAAGTGATTTTCCACCGCCGCTATAACCCGAAATCGCGTTTATAGTAATTGGATGATCATTGGGAACCATCCCATTCGAAATCAAGGGACGAAGTAAGGCAATTGCACCAGTAGAGTAACAGCCGGGATTACTCACCAAAGAGGAATTCGATATGACTTGACTCTGAGCCGAGTCAAGTTCCGGAAATCCATAAACCCAGTCTTCAGAAGTTCGATGAGCAGTGGAGGCATCTATTAATCGAACGGCGTTTCCTTTCAATAGGGTTATTGCCTCCATAGCGGCATCATCGGGCAAACACAAAATTGCAATATCCGATGCAAGTAGCGCTTCCTTCCGGGCAGATGGACTTTTCCGATCTTTGTCACCCAATTGAATTAAAGAAAGTTCAGAACGGCTTCGGATTTTTGTTTTAATTTGAAGACCGGTGGTTCCTTCTTCGCCATCAATAAATATCTGATAATTCATGGGGCTTTAACCTGTTCCAAAAAAATGAAAAGCATTAACAAAATTTTGATTCTTAATTAACTTTTCATCTCGGACATTAAGATAGCTACTTAGATAAAAAAGTCTCGTATGATCCGGACAATAGGTAAAATTGGTTACAAAAAAAACAAAGCCTGATTAGAGTTGATAGTGAGGATAAATAATCTGTTACACAAGTAAGTACCCTAAAAGTCCTTTTAATCATTTATAAACAAAAAATATTATTTATTAAAATAAATTTTCGATGACTCTTTTTTTGCAACGAAATGGATTAATAAACTGAAAATCAGAAAAAACGACCAGACTGCCCATTCCGACTTATCTAGGTTTTTATTAACTATTAAAATGAAGGATATGAACACTAAATTTTTAAGGAAAACCGATAAAAATATTATTGGCAGTATTGGTTTCCCTCCCAAAATTACATGCTTCCCAATAAAGTAAGCTAGAGTTAAAAATGCGGCCAGCCTAACAGACTGCCACCTATGATAAGGAACTTCTAGGTTAGGTGCATATCCCACCGGGAAAGTTATTGTAATTTCAAATACTGATAGGATTGTAGCTAACAGAAGCCAAAACCCGAGAAGGTATAATATAAAGTTTGTGGTAGTTCTAATCATGGTCCACACTCCAGTTTATAAACATTCTCTATGGGTTTTTTAGTTATATTTTTCAAACCCTCTGAATATTACACAATTTTTTTAGGGAAATATAAACAGTTAACCGTGCCCAATAACGCAATTCTGTTATGCAAAATTTGCATAGCTCAGGATTCGGCTCTAAGGATTTTTTAACTGTGCTAACTAAGCCCTAAAAGAGTATGAACATTATGGAAAAGGCTTAATAAACCAAATTAAGTTAGCGCTTAGTAAACTTATATCTCTAAGGCTCTAATTATATCAGTATGTTGCAGACGTTGAAAAAATATGTGCATCAAACGTGCGTTCATAAAAAAAGCATTTCGCTTTAGATAAGTGCTTAATTTTATTGCATAAATTGTAACTAGGTATACTTGATATTTTATCGCTTTGAAAACTGAAAGCTTCGACGCGCCTTGGGTTTACCATATTTTTTACGTTCAACTGTACGCGAATCTCTTGTAAGAAACCCACTTTTCTTCAGGGGACCCCTTAAATCAGGTTCCTGTAAGGTCAAAGCCTTGGAAATGCCATGCCTCACTGCTCCTGCCTGCCCTGATAGACCGCCACCCTTTACGGTACAAAACACATCAAACTGGTCTTTTCTATCTATCACCTCAAATGGCTGACGAATAATCATCTGCAGGGTCGGACGACTAAAATATATATTACTCTCTTTACCATTGACAGTTATCATGCCTTTTCCTGGTTTAATCCATACTCTTGCAACAGCATCTTTTCGTTTTCCTGTTGCGTAGGAGCGACCCTGATCATCCACTTTTCGTTCGTAAACAACTGCAACAATACCCTCCGGTGAGCCAATCGTTACGGCTGTTTCTTCTGGCATTACATCTGCAAGCGTTGCTCCGCTATCATCAGCCATTATTAGACACTCCTTTTATTCTTGGGATTCATTGCGGCGACATCCAAATTTTCCGGTGACTGAGCTTCATGAGGATGATTGGAACCGGCGTATATCTTCAACTTTTTAATTTGCTTGCGCCCCATGACGGTTTTTGGCAGCATCCGCTCTACTGCTTTTGATATGACTTTCTCCGGTTGACTCCCATCGAGCCACTTATCCGCAGTCCGGCTTTTGATTCCGCCTGGGTACCCAGTATGCCAATAATAAGTTTTCTCGGACCTCTTCTTCCCAGTTAATAATATTTTTTCTGCATTAATAATTACAATAAAATCGCCGCAATCGATATTTGGAGTATACATGGGTTTATGTTTGCCCATAAGTCGATTAGCAACTAATGCCGCTAAACGACCCAGTACAACGCCTTGTGCGTCTATAACAAACCATTTTGGATCAACATCGGTCGGTTTGGCCGAATAAGTTTTCATTGACTGCAACATGGCACTTAGTCCTACATTAACTGGTGTTAGTTCAACTTCAAAGAAGGCGGAGTATGCCTAATTAAGTTTGGATGTCAAATACAAATAATGTAATAAATTCAATAAATTAGTAGTATGGTATTATTATACCATAAGCTTTCAGCGGAAAGTTGATTGGAGCCATTTCTCAGAGTACCATCCGTTTGAGAAACGGGAGAAATAAATGACGCCGGTAATTGCGCCTACAATTGATATCAGTCCTTTTTTTAATGGGAGGATTACTGAGAAACAGCATGTAGCCAAAAAACTCGATCAGGCATGCCGAGAAACAGGGTTTTTTGCAATCACGGGGCATGGAGTCAATGAAAATATTTTGCAGAAAACTAGAAAAGAAGTTGTAAATTTTTTCTCATTACCGATCGATGAAAAACTAAAAGTCGAACGACCACCGGAAAAGGTTAGCCGAGGATATAATAGGTTCAAGGATCGCTCGCTATCATATTCTTTGGGAAAACCCGCTCCTCCGGACCTTCAGGAGGCATTTGCCTTTGGACCTGATGAATTTACCGGAAAGGATTGGAACAAAAGCGACCCGAGCACCGCGATGATGGCGCCTAATCGTTGGCCAGATAAGCCATCAGGGTTCAAGAAATCCATAATAGAATACGATACAGCCATGCGTTGGTTGGGTGAAAGAATGCTAGACATAATTTCTATGTCTTTAGATGTGGACAGAGAGTATTTCATAGACAAATTTGATCACCAATCGAGTGTTGGGAGAGTTATCCGATATCCGGCTATCCAAAGATCAATCGAGGAAGGTCAACTGAGAGCCGGCGAGCATACAGATTATGGAACTATAACATTTCTAAGAGGGGACCCAGTCCCGGGGGGAACAGAGGTGAGAACACCCGATGGCAAATGGGTCGAGGTAAGATGCCCGGAGGGCGGTTTTGTATGTAACATTGGTGATGCACTATCCAGATGGACAAATGGGCTTTGGAAATCTACTCTCCACCGAGTAGGAAATCCGCCTCGCGGCACGGATAATATTGACAGGATCTCCCTAGTTTACTTTCACAGCCCTAATCACGATGCCATTATTGAGTGTGTCCCAAGTTGCATTGGTGACGGTCCCAAATTTGAACCTGTTACTTTTGCCCAACATTACTTGGACAAAGTAATGAAAGCAGCGCATGCACGTTTAAATGCTTCGTCGGTGGATGCAAGCAAACAAAAAAAGAATTGAACCGATTAAGAAATCTAAAATTGTACAGCTCAACATTTAAGGAGCAATTAGTGATAAAAATTTATGGTCTAAAAAATTGTGACACTTGCAGGAAAGCCATGAAATGGATGGAAAATGAAAAGATTGAGTATCTATTCCATGATGTGCGCAAGGACAAGCTTAGCAGTGACACTATAATTAATTGGATTGAAAATGTTGGCACCGAACAACTCCCCAACAGAAGAAGTACTACCTGGCGAAACCTTTCAGAAAACGAAAAAGACCTGTTAGTTTCAGGTGGAGAAGTTGATTTATTAATCAAATACCCCGCTCTGATAAAGAGACCGGTTTTTGTATTGGAAAACGATATTCTGGTTGGATTTAAGGAAGATACCCAAAATATTCTGAAAAATTTCAGGACGGCCGTTTAGAATTTTGTGATATAGTTATGGAATTCTCTATGGAATTGGCCTTGGATGGTAAAAAAAGTGCAAAAATTATTACAATAAATGCTAGGGCTATTAAAAACCCGTAAAAGAACAAAAACCCTGATGCCCGTTC
>PBWY01000089.1 GCA_002727395.1 Rhodospirillales bacterium
CCAGCGACGCGTCCTCGCTAGTTCCTCTAATATCAATATCGCTGCAATACAGGCAAATACCGGTCTCGTAAATCCAATAGCAGCTATGTCACCAAGTGGTATAAAAGTAGCTGCGAGGAAAAAAAAGGTAACGCTCAGGTAGGCAGAAATTCCTCTAACTGCGAATAAAGGAAATTTTTTTGTCCTTAAACGGGCACCGTTATTAGAAAGGGCGGTGGGCAGTAAAAACATTAAGCCAAAAGTTGCTCGGAAGAAAACCACCACCAAAATCGATAGTTCTGGTGAAAGTGTGCGGGCCACTGTCATCATACCAGTAAAACAAGTACCGGCGCAGGTAATCCAGAACCCGGCGCGTATGACACTAGGAAGGGTATTAAAACGATTACTAAAAGTTTGAAAAAATTTCATGGTTCGTTATAGGTGTCAGAGAGGAAGTGCGCTAGGGTCTGTGATTATAAAAGTTTGCTTCAAAAGACTAGTGATGCCTGACGACCTGGTGTTTGAAAATTTGATGATTCCATACACATCACTAGTTGTGACCTATATTCGTGCATCTGGGCCGGGTGGTCAGAATGTCAATAAGATATCCACTGCTGCGCAGCTGCGGTTTGATGCAAAACACTGTTCGGCAATGGACCCGAACCTTTTTAAAAGGCTGCAGCATATTGCCGGGTCTCGCATGACAAGTTCCGGAGTAATTGTTATTACTGCCAAACGATTTAGGTCAAGAGAAAGGAACCGTGAAGACGCAGTTGAGCGGTTGCGCCAAATTATAAAGAATGCAATCGCAAGACCAAAATATCGTCATCCGATAAGGGTCGGGAAGGTTCAAAAACAACGACGCCTTGAAAAAAAGCGTCGTAATGGCAACGTAAAGAAGGGAAGAAGTCGTATTCGCATGGATGATTTATAAAATTAAAATTTTTCGGATGAGGGAATGTCCTTGAAAGGGGAGAGGTGAATGGTCAATAAGATAACGAAGTCTGAAGATGAGTGGAGAGAAAAACTAAGTCCCGAGCAGTTTCACGTTTGTCGTCAGGGTGGAACAGAAGCACCTTTTACAGGTAAATATAATGATTTAAATGGGGTTGGAATTTTTGTTTGTTCATGCTGTGGAAATCCACTATTTGATTCTAAAACAAAATTTAACTCGGGGACGGGTTGGCCCAGTTTTTTTGCTCCATTATCAAAAGAGGCCGTTGAACTGCATGAAGATTATTCAATGTTCATGAAGAGAGTAGAGGTTAAGTGTGCGAAATGTGATGCGCATCTTGGTCATGTATTTCCCGATGGCCCCCCTCCAACCAATCAGCGCTTCTGTATGAATTCTGTTTCACTTCAATTTCAAGAAACTGAAACGCCCGTAGAAAAATAGTCACCAAAAACCAAAGATTAAAATTAAATAGGAAAAATTGAAATGATCCTCGTCACCTGTACTACCGGAAAAACAGGCCAAGCCATTACCAGAGCTCTCGTATCCTCAGGAAAGCAGGTTAAAGCTATGGTTCGAAAGGTGAAGTCCGCCCAAACGGCCAGGGAGATGGGCGCAGCCGATGTAATTATGGCCGACTTAGCGAACAAAGACGAGGTGCTTAATGCTATGGAAGGAGTAAGCGCCGTATACTACGTCGCGCCAAACATGGACCCAAATGAGAGGTTAAACGGAGAAAATATAATCTCCGCTTGTCAGTCGGAAAATATCAATCATCTTGTTTTTCACTCTGTTCTCCACACGCAAATAGAGGCCCTTCCACATCATTGGGAGCGTCATTTCGTTGAACAGTCGATAATTAATTCAGGAATTCCATTTTCCATTCTTCAGGTCGGCTCTTACATGCAAAATATGCTACCCATGTGGGAAAAAATGTTAGAAAGTGGCATTCATCGAATGGCTTATGATACAGAAGCACCAATGAGCTTGGTCGACCTTGAAGATGTAGCTGAGGTGGCCGTAAAAATAATAGACAATAGTAATTTCTTTAATGGAATTTTCGAGATTGCTGGTCCCTCCATCACTCTTCTTGAAAAGGCCAAAATTTTGACTTCTATATTGGGTAGGAAAATCATCGCTGAGAAACAACCACTCGCCCAATTTCTTGAACATGGAAAAGCGATTGGTTTGAGCAAATACACCCTGTCAATGATGTCTAAAATGTTTCCATACTATGATAAGCATGGCTTGGTCGGCAGTGACAAAGTGCTAGAATGGATTCTCGGTCGCAGACCAACAACTTTCGATGAATTTGTTCGTCGTATAGCGGCGTCCTAGGCTTCTGATTCACAAATCATCGCCTGAATTGGTTGACCAAATTCTGGTGCTGCCAAGTCCGGGCAGGCACTCGCCGCTACAGCAAGGTCCATTTCCGCTCGAAAATCTATATAAATTGGTTCTTTGGGCCGGTTTGGGGAGTGTTTTATTTCGCCGGTTGAAGTATTAATTTCTACGTGCTGAAAAAGATTTAACGGGCTAGGGATTAATTCTGGAGGAACATTCCATTGACGAAAACCATCCACTAAATTTTCCCAGCACCCGTGATCTGGAATGGGGATATCATCGCCGTGATGATACTGGTTTAATCTCCCTTCTTCTTTGGCTCGTGCATACCGAGGACCAGAGCAGGTTCCGTATTGCAAATCGTGATATCCCAATCCTGCAAATTGATCCTCAATAATAGTCATCATCGGGTTGTTTAGTTTGCTGTACAGAACGTCACCTTTTGTAATCCAAAGTTTCATGTTGTAGACCTTGGTACGAGCTTGATCGAACCGTTCATTAGTGTTTTTAAGACTAATACATGCAAAATCGATAATGGTCTTGGCTGTCAAACGCAGTATCTGTCCCTCGGTCATAGAGGCCCCCCAACCGGTGTTGGCTGGTACAAACTCATCGCTTATTATTTTCATTGTTTTTCTCCTTTTGCCAGTCAGGGTTGTAAAATAGTGACTGTTGACTTTGCCCCTGAAGCGGAAGTTTCTGACGCCGGACAATTCATGATTGCACAAATTACGTTAATCTCGGCTTCCAATTCTATTGATACATCCGTCTTTGGCCCTTTTGGCTTGGGCTTAATACGACCGTCCTGACTGATATCAAGGTTTCGAAAAAAACCGAGGGGGTCGGGCAGGTTTTCATAGGAAATATTGATAGGAGATAATATAGATAGCATACCCTCGGCGCAGCCATGTCCAGATTGTAAATCATGTAATCCAATTCCGGAAAATCCATCTGTAAGGAATTTCATCATGGGATTATTCTGTTTGCTAAATAAACGGTGCCCAGCGGTTGGATACATGTTCAGGTTGTATATTCTTGTTCGCGCGGTATCAAAATATTCCCGTATGTCTTCTCTTTTAAATGCATTAAAATCAATTACACTTCGACCGGTAAGTTTCAATATTTGACCGCGGTCTAAATTGCCCATCCATCCTTCTTGAGGGTTTACGGTTTCTTCGCTGATAATTTCCATGACGATTATTTCTAAACTTCTATTTTGTTAAATTTCAAATACGGTTGCTTTGACTTCAAGTCCTCTTGTTTGTGAAGCCATATCCGGACAAGCGCTAAAACCAACTAGTAGCTCACATTCAGCAAGAAGTTCCAAGTTTACAGGTATTTCCGGACGGGTTTGAGTTCTTTCCATACACCCAGTGTCTTGATCAATTTGCATATTTTGAAAAAAGTTTACCGGACTGGGAATATTTTCATATGGAATACCCCATGGTTCCAACGCCCAGGTAAGGTTTTCGGTGCAGCCGTGATCTGGTAATTTCATATCCTTGCCATGCAGGTATTCACCAAGCCGACCTTCTTCAGCGGCCCGTTTGTGCCTAGCTCGGCCGCACATACCAAATTGTAGGTCATGTGTTCCTTTACCTTTAAATTCATCCTTTATAAATTTTAAAAGCGGTTTGCCACTACGCGACAACATTTGGTGCCCTTCTTTAAGATAAATACAGTTGCTTGCCTCTTTTGTGACGGCTTGATCAAATGCCTCACGAAAATTATTGCGGTCAAAAGCTACAAAATCAATAATTGTTCGAGCGGTAAGCCGTAAAAATTGCCCGGCAATCAGTTCAGTCGCCCAGCCTGTATTTTTTGGGGCTATATATTCCTTTATTACTCGCATTTTGACTTGGTCTCACTATACCTCAATAGCACAATTAAATTTAAAAACGGCGAAGGGAACTATTCCAAGTAAGGATTTATCATTATTACTTTCCAGAATCTATCTCTTATTGGTGCCAAATGCGAAGCCTTCACTCACAAAGTAGAGCAGGGTATTGAAAAAAAGTTATTCAAGGTATGATAGTGTGTTTTTGGTGCCTTGTTTTGTCTTAACGCCGCGAATTTGAAAAAAGTAGTATTCGAGTTAGAAATGTGGATTATTAGGGTCGCCTACTATGGATTCATAGCACCAACTTCAACTAATATTGCAAAAAGAAAGATAAATTTATGAGAATTTTTGCATTTGCAGGTTCACTTAGAAAAGAGTCTTTGAACCACCAATTAGCACAAATAATTAGTTCCAAACTTCAAGATTCTAACGTCGATGTTGATTTAGCTAAATTTAGCGAATTTAACATGCCGCTTTTTGATGGTGATTTACAGAGTGTTTCCGGTATTCCGGATAGTACACAAAAATTGGCCGATCGCATTTCTATGGCGGATGGATTGGTCATTGTATCACCAGAATATAACCATGGTGTTCCGGGACCTTTAAAAAATGCCATAGACTGGTTATCGCGTATCAGACCTTTTCCCACTGCAGGGAAACCGTGTTTTCTGGCGTCCGCGGCCCCTGGCCTTGTTGGTGGAACACGAGGTTTAATTGCGATGCGGCCGGCTTTATCCTTCATGGGAGCGTGGATCTCGGGAGAAAGTTTTTCCCTTGCACAGGCTAACCAAATGATGGCAGAAGGCAAAATTGTAAATGATGAACTTGATAAAATATTGAACGGAATGCTCGAAAGATTCACAAAGGTTACAGCCTCTCTTCAGATAAAATAAGCTATTTGGATTTAAAGTTATGGATCTTGGAAACGCCTTTGATGTTGCGGCCGCACGGCAGCCTTCTTCCCTTGCATTTGTGGATGGTGGGTTGAGACGAGATTTTGAAAGCTGGCAATTGGACATTAGGCGTGTCGCCCGAGGCCTTTCAAAGTTGGGTTTAAGAAAGGGAGATCGTCTTCTTTGTATTTCTTCGAATAGTTACGAGATGGCCACTCTGTATTGGGCTTGCCATATGTTAGCCGCAATTTTTACACCTTTTAATTGGAGGGCTACTGCTGAAGATATAAAGTTTGTTTTAGAAGATTCTAGGCCAAAAGTTGTCGCCTATGATCATACGGCAGGGCCAAGAATAGAACCTTTAATGGAAAAAATTGATGCTTCGGTTGTCCGTATAGAGAAGACGGAAACCGGGTTTAATTTCAATGAATTACTCCATGAAAAACCCATTTCTGGGCTATGCGGAGCTACAGATAACGATATCTGTCTAATGCTTTATACCTCAGGAACAACTGGACGGCCCAAGGGAGTGCCGCGTTCACATCTTGCAGAATATACTGCCGGTGTTTCTGTTATTGCTCATCTCCGGTATAAATTTGGTGATGCAGCTCTTGGTGTTATGCCTATGTTTCATACAATGGGCGTAAGAATCTTGCTTTGCGCTGGCATGATCAACGGTGCTTTTTTTAACATGCCAAGTTTTGATGCTGAGACGGCTCTTGCACTAATAGAAAAAGAGAAGATAAACACACTTTTTCTAGTTCCAACTATGTTCCACGATATGTTGATAGAAGACGATTTAGATTCCACTGATATGTCTTCGGTAAGGAACGTTGCCTATGCGGGTATGTCGATGACGAGTGAGCTGGAGAGGCGTTGTATTGAAAAAATCCAGCCAGAAATATTTGCAAATTATTATGGTTCGAGTGAAATTTTTACATTTACATTTTGTGATCACCTTGATCAAAAACCTGGTTGTGCTGGCTGGCCTGGCTTAAATCAGGGAGTAAAGGTGGTTCGTGCGGACTGTGAAAATCTAGTAGGACCGGAAGAAGTTCTGAAGCCCGGCGAAATAGGCGAAGTTATTGCTACCATGAAAAGTCCTGAGGCGTTTTCAGGTTATTGGAATCGACCGGACGCA
>PBWY01000055.1 GCA_002727395.1 Rhodospirillales bacterium
ACCCTATGAACGCCAAAATTTGGTACAACCGGAGGTAATGGGGCCACCGGCGTGCTGGCTTGCCTCCAATGACTCCGATGGGACTAATTCCATGCGATTCTTAGCCCGTAACTGGGACCCTTCCGCAACAGATATGGATAATATAAAGAATGCTGGGTCCCCTGCCGCATGGCCAGATCTGGCAGATGCTGCAGCTGTTGGGCAGCCTGCAACAGTACACGGCAAGGACATTCCAAGATAAAATACTTGGATAAATTTCTTATGGAACAACAAAACATAAATTTAGTTGGAAAAACTGCAATCGTTGCCGGTGGCGGTGGTGGTATGGGACGTTCTATAGCTTTGGCACTAATCAACAAAGGTGCCAAAGTTGCCATATTTGACATTCGCCAAAACAATGTTGATGCCGTAGTGAGAGAATCTGTATCAATTGGAGGAAGTGAAAGCTGCATACCGCTGGTTAAAGATATAACCAAAGAAGCAGACTGCATTTCTGCCGTAAAAGAAACTATTGATGCATTTAATTCAGCAGATATTCTTTTTAATGCTGCCGGCCTTGGAATGTCTACGCTGAAACATGACTATTGGAATGATAACCTGAAATTTTGGAATGCAAATATCAACCAATTCATTGCCTTGATGCATGTAAATTGGAATGGGCCATTTTTATTAGCCAAATCTATTGTTCCTCATATGATAGACAAGGGATGGGGACGAATTATTAACGTTACAACTAGTCTAGATACTATGACCACGCGGGGCTATACACCCTATGGGCCATCCAAGGCAGCGCTGGAAGCAGCCACCTCCATTTGGGCAAAAGATTTAGAAAAAACCGGCGTGACGGCCAATGTTTTGGTCCCTGGCGGGCCGGTTAACACTGATTTTATACCCGAGAATGCACCCTTTGACCGTACCCAACTTACCCAGCCTGAAGTGATGCAAGCTCCCGCATGTTGGCTGGCTTCTGACCTTTCAGATGGTATAACAGATATGCGATTTGTGGCTAGATCCTGGGATCCCTCAATTTCTATAGAAGAAGCATTTGAAAATTCTGGAGGACCATGCGCATGGCCAAACATTGGTAAAAAAGCCTTTAAACCAAAATGATCATTGATAACCGAGACAAATTACTTAAAGAAATTATAGCCCTTGCTGGTTTTGCCGGTAAAGAGATCTTAAATATTCGAGACAACGGCTTAAATATACGCCAAAAAATTGATAAATCTCCTGTAACAGCAGCAGACGAAGCCGCTGAAAAATTAATCCTCACCGGTTTAGGTGCATTAACACCAACCATTCCAATAATTGCAGAAGAGGAAGCCTCAAAAGGAAGAGTTTCCAATATAAGCTGCAAAACATTCTGGCTGGTTGACCCCTTGGACGGGACAAAAGAGTTAATCAATAATAGAAAAGAATATACGGTTAATATTGGGCTTATAGAAGAGTTTAGGCCGACAATGGGCGTTGTTGTGGCCCCAGCTTTGGGAAAGTGTTTTTCAGCGGATGTAGGGATTAATGCGACCTTAAAAACTGTTGGCACCGAGCCAGAAAAAATAACGGTTCGTAGGTTCTCAAAAAATGATAAAATAATCACGGTAAGCCGCTCGCATGGTGATCAAGCGAAAATAAAGAATCTTCTTAAAAATATATCTTATTCAAGGGTCATAACAGCCGGCAGCTCGCTTAAATTCTGCTTAATTGCTAATGGTGAAGCCGATATATATCCACGCTATGGGCCAACAAGAGAATGGGATACCGCCGCTGGACATGCCATCCTAGCGGCCGCTGGTGGAAGTGTTCGAACTTTAGATAACCAAGAATTGTCATACGGTAAAAATAAATTTGAAAATCCGGAATTTATTGCCTACGGAACTAAAAACAAAACTATAGATTAACCCAATATATTCGAATGAAACACCCAGACCTTGAGCGGAACATTGATGCAGCCGCAAGATTAATTTGTTCCGGAAAACTTGTGGCATTTCCTACGGAAACAGTATATGGCCTAGGCGGAGATGCTACAAACCCGAGCGCGATTGCCTCTATTTACGAAGTTAAAGGGCGGCCTTCATTTAATCCGTTAATTATTCATGTACCCTCAATAGACATTGCCGAAAAACTTGTAAAATTTAGTGAACAATCCAAGGCCCTTGCCGAACATTTCTGGCCTGGAGCACTGACACTGGTGCTCCCACGAAGACAAAATTGTCCAGTATCTCTCCTTGCAGGATCCGGACTAGAAACGTTGGCAATACGGATACCAGAAAATGAAATTGCTCTAAACCTTCTCAGGAAAGCTCAAGTGCCGATTGCTGCTCCAAGTGCCAATAAGTCAGGTTCTGTCAGTCCGACCACAGCCAATCACGTTAGAAACTCCTTAAGAGATGATATCGATCTGATTGTTGATGGCGGCGCTTGTAAGATCGGAGTTGAATCTACAATTATTGATATGTCAGCAGAAAATCCATGTCTTTTAAGAGCTGGAGGTATACCTCTAGAAGACCTTGAAAGGGAAGTTGGTAATATTCAAGTATTAGGTAAACGTCAACAGGTTCTCAAAGCTCCTGGAATGCTTTCCCGTCATTATGCTACGCAGATACCGTTGAGAATTAATGCCAAGGAGATTCACGACGGTGAAGCATTGCTAGCCTTTGGGGGGCGGACTTTGGGGAAGGCCGTCGCGGTTTGTAATTTGAGTAGGGCCGGTGATTTAAATGAAGCAGCTGCCAATTTATTTGACATGATGAGACAACTTGATAAACCAGAATATACGGGAATCGCTGTAATGGAGATACCGGAGGTGGGCTTAGGACGAGCTATTAATGATCGACTAAGGCGTGCGAGTTATTAGAGCACCTTGCCCACTACCAACCAATCAGTTAAAGCTAACAATTAGTTGTAATCAAAGGAAGAGCCTTGGACGCAATAACAAACCCATCTTTAACCGCCTTACAACAAGAATTAAAAGATATTGTTGGAGACAGCGGTCTTATTCAGAATCCAGAAGATATAGCCCCCTATGTTACTGATCAGCGCAAAGCCTATAAGGGCTCCACTCCCTTAGTTATTCGACCCGCAACAACTGAGGAAGTTTCTCGGGTGGTAACGCTTTGTGCTGAAAACGGATTCCCCATTGTTCCCCAAGGGGGTAATACCGGGCTATGTGGTGGAGCAACACCAAGCGAAGACGGTGACCAGCTACTGATGAGTTTAACTCGGATGAATAAGGTAAGGTCCATAGATCCATTGAATTATACATTAACAGCAGAAGCCGGTGTTATTTTAGCTGATATCCAAGGAGTAGCTGATGAACATGATAGACTTTTTCCTCTGAGCTTAGGTGCCGAAGGAACAGCGAGGATTGGTGGAAACCTCGCTACTAACGCTGGAGGTACAGGCGTCTTACGTTATGGAAATGCAAGAGATTTGGTAATAGGCATTGAGGTTGTCTTGCCTGATGGTAAAATTTGGGATGGTTTATCTGCCTTGCGCAAAGACAACACCGGTTACGACCTAAAACAATTATTTATTGGATCAGAAGGAACTCTTGGTATTATCACAGCGGCCGTCCTTAAGTTATTTCCAAAACCACGTGATGTTCAGACTGGTTTTGCAGCGGTACGAGATGTTTCAGCAGCTATCGAGATTTTAGCACGGGCTCGAGCAGTGAGTGACGATCGCGTTACTGCATTTGAGTGGATGGCGCGTAAAGGTCTAGATTTTGTCTTCAAGAATATACCAAACACGCGTGATCCACTTTCACAAACTTTTTCTGAATACCTTCTAATAGAATTAACTTCTGGGCATGAAGATAAAGGGCTTCGGGAAACGCTCGAAGAAATTCTTGGCGAAGCACTGGAACGCGGAGAGATACTGGATGCAACGATTGCCGATAGTAGACAACAAGCTAAAGATTTCTGGAGGTTACGAGAAACCATACCCGAAGCTCAGGCCATAGAGGGCACAGGTATCAAACATGATATTTCGGTACCCGTTTCGAAAATGCCAGAATTTCTAAAACGTGCTAATTCTGAAGTCGCGAAGGCTGTTAATGGCATACAGATTTGCGCCTTTGGGCACATCGGTGACGGCAATGCCCATTACAACCTCAACCAACCTAATGATATTGATGGTGAATGCTTCCTAAAATACAAAGATCAGCTGAATCGAATTGTTCATGATATAGCAACCGATCTACGAGGCAGCATCAGCGCAGAACACGGAATAGGGAAATTAAAAAGAGAAGAGCTTGCTTACTATAAATCACCTATTGCACTTAACGTTATGCGTGAAATTAAAACAGCAATAGATCCAAAAAATATTATGAATCCTGGAAAAGTTCTTTAAGAAGCCATGTCGGAATACCGGCTACCCTTAAGAGAAATTCTTTTTGTCTTAGATGAGCTAATAGGAGTAGACACCGTTAGTGGACTGACTAACCTTCCTCAAATAACAAAGGATGAGTTAAATACTTTATTTGAAACAGCTGGGAAATTTGCTTCTGAAATTTTTGCCCCACTTAACCGGACAGGCGATATTAGCGGCGCAACATTGAAAAATGGCATCGTTAGAACCCCAGCTGGCTTTTCTGAGGCATATAACGCCTATTGTGAAGTTGGATGGAACCGTTGTTCTGCTAACGCTAAGTATGGGGGACAAGGCCTACCTCAACTGATCAACTCGGCTTTATCGGAGATCTGGAACTCTACCAATCTCTCCTTGAGTTTGTGCAACACGCTTACACAGAGTGCCATAAATCTTATATATCATCATGGTTCCGACGAACAGCGATCGACATATTTGCCAAATTTGATAAGTGGTCAATGGACCGGCGCAATGGCCATGACGGAGCCCCAAGCTGGATCCGATGTGGGGGCTATCACTTGTTTAGCTGCCCCTGAAAAGTATTGTTATCGTCTCAAAGGTCAAAAAAACTACATCAGTTGGGGTGAACACGACCTTAGTCAAAATATTATTTATTTAATACTTGCCCGCACCCCGGAAGCTCCAGCAGGCACGAAAGGACTTTCCCTTTTTATCGTCCCCAAATTTATACCTGACAAAAAGGGTAATCCCGGTTGTCGTAATGACATAGAATGTATTGCTTTAGAGAAGAAATTAGGAATTCACGCTAGCCCCACCTGTGTCATGAATTTTGGATCCAACGAAGGGGCCTTGGGTTGGCTGGTGGGAAAACCGCACAATGGCCTTACTACAATGTTTACCATGATGAATACCGCACGTCTTGCCATAGGACATGAAGCGCTGGGAATTGCGGAGCGTGCATACCAGCAAGCCAAGTCTTATGCGCAAATACGATATCAGGGTAAAGATGATAATAACAAACCGCTGAAAATAGTTGAATATCCCGACGTGAAGCGCATGCTCCTATCGATAAAAGCTCGTCTCGAAGCTATGCGTGCGCTATGTTATGAAACTGCTTTATCCGTTGACCTCTCCATTAACCACCCTGAAGAAAAAATCAAAACTTTACATTCTAACCGCGTTGCCTTGTTGACACCGATTGTTAAAGCTTGGTGTTCCGATGGAGCCGTTGAGATTACCTCTACCAATATTCAAATACACGGTGGAACGGGCTATATCGAAGACACCGGGGCAGCGCAGCTGTATAGAGATGCGAGAATAACGCCAATTTACGAGGGAACAAACGGGATTCAAGCATTAGATTTGGTTAAACGGAAACTTATGATCAATGATGGCTTCGACATGTATTCTTTAATTGAAGAAATGCGCCAATTTGATGGAGTTTTATCAATGTCTAGTGAAAGGACTATTTGCGCTATTCGGGGGCGTTTTGCGGAGTCGGGTGCCGCATTATCGCGAACAACGAGCTTTATACTAAATGCTTTAAAAAGCGAGAAAAAAACAGCCGAAGCAGCTGCAACGCCGTATTTAAAACTCGCCGGCATCGTAATTGGTGGTTATTTTATGGCACGAGCTGCAATGATAGCAGAACAAAATCTTTCTAATGGGTCTGGTGACAATGATTTTTACCGCTCAAAACTCGCCACTTCGCTTTTTTATGCCGAAAATATTTTACCCGAGTCATCTTCTCTATCCCTCGCTGCTACTAGTGGTGCGGAAGCAATTCGATATATGGAGACAGATTATTTTTAAAGAAATTAAAATTTATATTTTTTTCCTTGCATTCAACTGTGGAATAGATAAAAAAAGCGCCGCTATCTGATTACGGGCAACCACACCTTAAAAGGGGGAAATATAAATGGACCAGCGTTCTGCAATCTCCGGGATGTCAGTGCGATCTAAAAAAATAGAAGATTTTAATGACTCCAAAGACTTCTTTTCCAAGCGTGATGGCAAGAAATTCGCGGGCACCCACATTTTATTAGATTTATGGGATGCTCAAAACATTGATGATCAAATTTTTGTAGAAAAAACACTCAAGGAGGCTGTGAAAGCTTGCGAAGCAAAACTTCTCCATATGCACCTGCATAAATTCGGAGAAGGGTTAGGTATATCGGGGGTAGCCGTTCTAGCTGAGTCCCACATTAGCATCCATACTTGGCCGGAGCGTCAATTTGCTGCCATAGACATCTTTATGTGTGGTAACTGCACCCCCGAAAATTCTCTACCTATTTTTCAAACATATTTTACACCGAAGAATATGAGAACAATTGTTGAATTGCGAGGTGTAATTGATTGATTATGCGTTGGTTTTCCGAGACACTTTATAAAGATTTTCGCCAGTCACTTTTAATAGATGAGATCCTATATGAAGGTCAAACCCCATACCAAGACGTATTAATTTTTACAAACCCTCGTTTTGGAAGAGTACTCGTATTAGATGGAATCATTCAGACTGCCGAGAGTGACGAATTCTGTTATCATGAAATGATGGCTCATGTTCCTCTATTTTCGCATGGTGAAGCTAAAAAGGTATTAATTATTGGGGGTGGTGACGGCGGCATTTTACGT
>PBWY01000090.1 GCA_002727395.1 Rhodospirillales bacterium
GGTAACTCCAACCATTTGTCCGGACTTTAAAGTCCGTAATATTGCTCTGACAGTTCTAGCTCCACCATTGGAAGTTGAGCCCGTAATTGAACCGAAACCTAAAAATTTAATTGTCCGAGATATTAGCGCACCGTCTCTATGCCTTGAAATAACCATTTTTAAATCTTGTTGATATGGCCAAGCAAGGGACATCATAAGTAGCCTTCCATGCCAGAAAGCTACCAAAAACGGTTTTCCTTTATTTAATAGTTCAAGTGGAATTTCTGAGCCGTCCACTCGCCACCGTCCAGTCAGTTTAATGAGACGAATATAGTTTGCTGCTAACCAAGCGACTATGAGTTTGGAACCATTTTTTTTTAGAAGATTTTTTAAAACGGCCATTTTCTAGTCATTGATTGCATTAGAATGGACTTCTTCAGCTTGTCCGGCAAACTGGACGTTGTAAAGTTTTTCATAAGAACCCTTTTTGGCAATTAGCTCGTCGTGGGTGCCCTTTTCAACAATTTTCCCAGACTCCATCACAAAGATTATATCCGCGGAAATGACCGTGGACAAACGGTGAGCTATGATTATCGTTGTTCGATTCTTGGTCAACTTATCTAGAGCAGACTGAACTTGTCTTTCCGTTTTGCTGTCTAACGCTGATGTTGCTTCATCTAATAACAATATTGGTGCGTCCTTCAGCATGGCACGTGCGATTGCTATTCTTTGTCTTTGTCCGCCTGATAGTTTTAACCCACGCCCTCCAACATGAGTTTCATAACCGTCGGCCAGTAAAGAAATAAAATCATGGGCTTCGGCTGCTTTAGCAGCAGCCATAATTTCATGCTGTTTTGCATCCAGTTTTCCATAGGAAATATTACTTTGGATTGTGTCATCAAACAAAGTTAGGTCTTGTGATACGAGCGCAATCTTGCTTCTTAAAGAGGAAACAGTTACATCTTTTATATTTCGACCGTCGACTAAGATTTCTCCCTCTTCACAATCATAAAATCGAGGAATTAGGTTAAGAATCGTTGATTTACCGGCTCCGGATGGCCCCACAAGTGCTACCGTGGTGCCGGCTTCAATATTAAGATTTATATTAGAAAGCGCTAAGCGATTTGGCTCATAGCTGAATGTGACATTTCGAAATGTGACGTTTCCTCTCACATCGTCAAGTTTATTTGCCTTTGGCTTATTTTGTATCTCTGGTTCTGAGTCAATAAGTAAAAATATACGCTGAGCTGCTGCTAGGCCTTCCTGCAAATTTGCATTCATATTAGCGAGGTTCTTCATTGCGGGATAAGCTAGTAAAAGTGCAGAAATAAAAGACGCGAAAGTCCCAGGTGTGGTTGCCCCTTGTATAACCTGACTTCCGCCATAAAAAATAATAATCGCAACGGCGATGCCACCTAAAGATTCCATAATTGGGTGTGTTGCTGATCTTACCCTTGCTGCTTTTTGGACAAGCTTAAAAATTATATTTATTAATTTGGTTGCGCGATTAATTTCATATTTTTCCATACCGTAAGCACGAACATGTCTAGCTCCACGGAATGTTTCATCGAGAAGAGTAGTGAGTTCTCCCATCTGGATTTGAGTATTATCAGACACTTTACGCATCCGTTGGCCTATTCTGACAATCGGGTAAACTGCAGTGGGAAATACAAAGAATGCGATTAATGCCAGGGTCCAATCATGATAAAAAAGTAGTCCTATTAAAAAAATTAGCGTCAAAGTATCTTTGGCTATTCCAACCAAAACGTTTGAAACGGCGGACCGAAGCATATTCGCGTCATTATTGAAACGAGAAATTAGATTTCCAGTTGAAGTTTTTTGGAAGTAAGATATATCTGCCCACATCAGATGTGAGAACATTGTTTGTTGAATGGTTGCAACTATGCGTTGACCTATGTGGCTCATGAGAACAGCCTGTCCATAAGTGGAGAGTCCCTTGATTACTGCAATTGCAAATATAGCGATTGGAATTATCAATAACATATTCTCATCGCGAAGAATAAACACGTCATCGAATACTGGCTTCATGAGATAAGCATTTGTGGCGGTGGTTGCGGCTACGATGGCCATGCATAATACTGCCAAAATTAATCGACTACGATGAGGGCGCAAATAATCGCGCACGAGTCTTCCCACAAGAAGAGATGTTTTTTCAGTGTTTAGCTTTGTT
Source organism: Rhodospirillales bacterium (assembly GCA_002727395.1). Taxonomy (GTDB): domain Bacteria; phylum Pseudomonadota; class Alphaproteobacteria; order MPNO01; family UBA2964; genus UBA2964. Next base: position 2,171 of record PBWY01000090.1, read on the forward strand.
AATGTTATATTATGCTTAGGGTTTTTCATACGGTCACAATATTATCATGAGCTGAAAATCCCTACAAATAATTGCATATGTCTAATTTGATTTGGGAGTAATCATCAATCAGAGTCCGGCGACAGTCATTCCGTCCACTCTAATGGTTGGGGCATCTGTTCCATACCGGAATTCAAGATCATTTGCGGGCACTAGGTTATTGAACATTTCATTGAGATTTCCGGCAATAGTCATTTCGCTGACTGGGGCCCTTATTTCCCCGTTTTCAATCCAAAACCCGCTTGCACCTCGGCTGTAATCCCCCGTAACACCGTTAACACCCATACCAATTAATTCATTCACTAGAAATCCTTCCTTTATATCTGAAATTAATTCCAGCACTGAAACGTCTCCCGCCTCCATGTATACGTTTGTAGAAGAAGGACTTGGAGGGCCTCCGGTTCCCCTTGAGGCATTGCCAGTTGTATTGAGGCCTAGTTGACGTGCTGAAGAAAGGTCGAGTAGCCAGGTAGTAAGTTTACCATTTCTTATGATTTCTTTCGGGCTGGTTGCTATGCCTTCACCATCAAATGGTTTTGAATTGAGGCCTCTTCTTCGATGAGGGTCATCATGGATAATAATATTTTTATTAAAAATCTGTTTACCTAATTTTTCTTTAAGAAAAGAGGTGCCACGCGCTATGCCAGCGCCATTTATTGCTCCCGTTAAGTGACGCAAAAGGCTTGCGGACACTCGCCAATCATAGATGACTGGTATATCTGATGTTTTTTTCTTTTGGGGATTAAGGCGCGCTACAGCTCTTTCTCCAGCGCAGATTCCTACCTCACTTGCAGATCTCAAATCCTCCCCATAAACAGCAGTTGCAAAATCATAATCGCGTTCCATTTCAGTTCCCTTCCCGGCAAGAACCGAAACTGAAAGACTTTGACTTGTAACACCATATTGTTGAGAAAATCCATTTGTTGCTGCAATTCCGATTTGGGCCTTACTGTATCCAGCCTCTGCACCCTCAGAATTTGTTACACCTTTCACTGAACGAGCGGCATCTTCTGCCTCAGATGCCATTTCAATGAGGTGCTGAGTTTCAGGTTCAACGGGGTCATAACTTTCCATTTCTGGGAACTCTCTGACGATTTGCTCGGGTTCTGCAATTCCACACCATGGATCTTCTGGAGCTGCTTTAGCCATAGCAATCGCTCGTTCTACTATTCCATTTAGCGATCCACCGGAGTGATCAGTAGAGGAAACAATCGCCTGTTTTTTTCCAATAAAAACTCGGAGACCTAAATCAGCAGATTCGGAGCGCTCTAATTTCTCCCTGGCTCCTAACCTCTGAGAAACCTCAATCGAGGTCCCATCGAAAATCACTGCATCAGCGCTCTCCGCGCCTTTATTTTTTGCTAATTCCAAGAGATTTTGTAGTAGGTCAAGTTGGTTTTTTGTTTTAGTCATTTCTTGTTTTCCTTTTCCAAACCGGGTTACCGGGGCCCGGTAAATTGTACTCTTGCCAATTACAGGTAACTTTTTCAATGATATCTTCTACCATATGAATTTTTTGGCCCCATTGGCGGTTTGTTTCAGGAGGTATTTTAGTCGTAGCATCCATTCCAATTTTTGAACCGAGCCCAGATTCCGGGGATGCGAAGTCAAGATAGTCAATGGGAGTATTATCAATAATTGTACAATCACGGGAAGGATCCACATTTGTTGAAATGGCCCACAAAACGTCTTGCCAGCTTCTAGCGTCGATGTCGTCATCCACCACAATGATAAATTTAGTATACATGAATTGACGTAAGTAGGACCAAATAGCCATCATTATCCTTTTCGCGTGACCGGGATATGATTTTTGGATTGATATAACTGCGACCCGATAAGAGCAGGCCTCGGGTGGTAACCAGAAATCCTTAATTTCTGGGAATTGTTTTGTTAAAATTGGTAAAAAGACGTCATTTAAAGCCTCGCCAAGTATCGAGGGTTCGTCGGGGGGGCGACCGGTGAAGGTAGATAGGTAAATTGGCTCACTTTTCATCGTCATTGCGGTAACTGTAAATACTGGAAACTTTTCAATAGAATTATAATACCCAGTATGATCACCGTAAGGTCCCTCGAATTCGTAATCGGTACGGGAGACATAGCCCTCAAGAACAATTTCTGCATTAGCAGGAACTTTTAGAGGAACCGTTTTACAATTAACTAATTCTATTTTCTTTTCTCGGAGCAACCCTCCGAATTGGTATTCTGATAATGCTTCTGGAACAGGGGATACAGCCGCGATCATTGTGCCGGGGTCCGAACCTATTACTGCGGCGGCCGGAATGGCATTGCCGGTTGCATTAGAATGTGCTTCCGATCCTCCGCGATGACGAAGCCATCTCATTAAAGTAGAGTTTTTACTCGTGACTTGCATACGATAGATGCCAAGATTTGTTCCTGAATCTGACTCGGTCACGACCATAGGCCAGGTAATGAGAGGTGCGGGTTCACCGGGCCAGCATGTCTGTATCGGAAGTATTTCCAAGTCAATATCTTCTCCTGTAAGCACAACCTCTTGACAAGGTGCGTTGGAAATTATTTTTGGCTTCATGGCGAAGACGGATTTTATCATTGGAAACATTTTGATTGCTTCCTGCCAGCCCTCAGGTGGCTCCGGTTGTCTAAGATACGCTAGCTGTTCGCCTAATTGTCGAAGTTCTTTTTTTTGACGATTCATACCAACAGCCACTCGGTCAACGGTGCCGAATATGTTGACAAGGACTGGAATCCTGCTCGGGGTTCCATCTACCTTCAAAGGGTTTTCGAATAATACTGCAGGTCCACCCTCGGCCAAGAGTCGTGTTTGAATTTCTGTCATTTCCAGAACAGTTGATACTGGTTTTCTCACGCGCGTGAGTTGACCTAGCGCTTCAAGTTTAACGATAAAATCATTTAAATTGGCGTAAGCCATAGCTAACTAGTATCCGTTGATTAGCGAAAATAAATTTATAAAGATGTTTAACACGTTGTTGGGGGGATATGGCAAATTTTGATA
>PBWY01000056.1 GCA_002727395.1 Rhodospirillales bacterium
CACCCGTAAAAGGTCCCCCAGTCCGATTGGCCCCTCTTAAGCCAGGCGCCAAACCCACTATCAATAATTGTGAAGAAAGACTTCCGAATGGTGTTACCGGGGCATTATGCCAGCCCGAGAATTTCTTTTTATTTTCTTTCCGAAAACCATAGAGGCGTGGACAGATTTTACAATTTTTACTTGGTAGTTGTACCGATTTGATCATTATTCACATGCCCAATGGATAAATTGCATATATTTAATATTAAACTCCATTTTTCGCATGACAGGGGGCATTTGGAACCAAATTTTAAAAAAATTAACTTTGTTAATATGCAAAATATTATTTTAAACAGATATACAAGGCGAATAATAAACCTAATCTTTTTGGAAATTCCACGATATTTTTTCAAAAAGATTGTTTTTTTTGGAGTTGCATTGATAGTGTCCTTAAAAGAAAAAATTTTCTGATTAGAAACTAAAGTTTCATGACAATCCATAGGGCAGACCTGATAGGGTGCTGAATGAAGGAATAGTTGCTTTTTTATGATTTTTATTGGTATTGGAGGAAATCTTACCAGTCGGAAATTTGGTTCTTCATTTGAAGTTTTGCGATCGGCTCTTCAGGTCCTAGATTCAAACGAATGTAAAGTGGTTAGGTGCTCACCGTGGTATAGAAGTGCACCTGTACCTTTAACTGATCAACCAGATTATTTGAACGCTGTTTTTGAGGTTACTACGGAGTTTTCGGCTGAACGGCTGTTAGCATTTCTTCACGAAATAGAGCGCAAATTTGGCCGGATAAGAACAGTAAAAAATGCAAGCCGCATCATTGATCTCGACTTGATTGCGTACCACCACAAAGCAACTAGACAAAAGGGGAACGGCCGACTGTGTTTGCCACATCCACGGTTAACTGAACGTGCCTTTGTGTTATTGCCGCTTTTTGACTTAGCTCCAAATTGGATTCACCCTGTTAACGGAAAACATATTTTGGAACTAATAAAGGAGTTACCTAAAAATCAACGCTGTGAGAGAGTGTGATTTAAGAAATTTTATAATAACGATAGAAATGCTTGCCATGTTGATGAATTAGCACATATATTGCCCGCCCATTTAAATGGAAAACAGATTCTAAAAATTGCAAGGAGTATGACGCATGGCGCGGGTCACAGTAGAGGATTGTGTAGAAAGAATTCCCAATCGCTTTGAACTCGTTATAATGGCAGCTCAGAGGTCTCGTGAACTATCAGTGGGTAGCGAACTTACAGTTGACCGCGATAATGATAAAAATCCGGTGGTAGCGTTACGTGAAATTGCAGACGAAACCATTGAAACGTCGGAACTGGAGGAAGAGCTAATTTTAGGTCTTCAACATCATGGAGACACTGATGATCCTGAGGAAGAGGCTGAAGAACTTCTTGCTATAGAAGAGGCAATAACCGCATCGGTAGATGAAGAGTTATCGGCTTTAGCAGAGGAAGCTGATGCAAAGACCCAGGCTGAAGTGATGTTTGAAGATGTTCCGGAGAAAGAGCTTAAGGGAGACTAGGCTCTTGCTACAATATAGTAATGGACACATGTTTTTCTTTTGAAATGGACGATAGAATTTGCGTTTCTAAATTTTAAAGACTGGCGGAGGTCAATATGATCCGTCAATATGAACTAGTCGACCGCGTTAAGTCCTATGATAATGCGATAAAGGAAGATGCACTTAATCGCGCGTATGTATTTTCGATGGTCGCGCACGGTTCGCAAAAACGAGCCTCAGGTGATCCATATTTTTCTCACCCGTTAGAGGTTGCTGGTATCCTCACAGACCTGCGGTTAGATTCTGATACCATCATAACAGGTTTGCTCCATGATACTGTTGAGGATACTGTCGCGACAATTGATGAAATTCAGGTCCAATTTGGAGAATCTGTAGCTCGTTTGGTAGATGGTGTAACAAAACTTTCTAAATTTGAGTTGCAGTCAGCTGACAAGCGCCAAGTAGAAAATTTTCGTAAATTATTAATGGCCACATCACGAGATATTCGTGTGTTGTTGGTCAAGTTGGCTGACCGGCTTCATAATATGCGTACATTGGAATTTATTGTTGACTCAAAAAAGAGGGAACGTATTGCCCGAGAAACTATGGATATTTACGTTCCTCTGGCGGAGAGGATTGGTATACACGCTATAAAAAATGAACTAGAAGATTTAGCTTTTGCAGAGCTATACCCTGATGCGCGGAACACTATATGTAAAAGATTGGAATTTTTGAGAACAGAATCAATAGAAACTGAGGTCAAAGCGGAAATATCGGTTGAATTAATTAACGCTTTGAAAAACTCAGGATTAGTGGCGGAAATTTCGGGTCGAGAAAAAAAACCTTATTCAATTTGGCAAAAAATGCAGCGACAAAACGTCGAATTTGCTCAATTGTCGGATATTATGGCCTTCCGAATCGTATTGAAAGATATCAACCAATGCTACCAAGCGTTAGGAACTATTCACGGCAATTATTCCTGTGTCCCTGGCCGTTTTAAAGATTATATATCGACACCAAAGCGTAATGGTTATCAGTCTATTCATACAGTAATAATTGGACCCCATAAACGCCGCATAGAGGTGCAGATTCGTACCAAAGAAATGGATGAAGCCGCTGAGTTAGGCGTGGCAGCGCATTGGCAATATAAGCATAAAGCGTCAGCGACTGAAAAAGAAATTTTTGAGTATCGTTGGGTAAGAGAGCTCTTAGATATTCTTGAGCATGCCAACGACCCTGATGAATTTCTTGAACATACCAAACTTGATTTATTTCAAGAGCAGGTTTTTTGTTTTACACCGAAAGGTGAGTTAATAGCTTTACCTCGTGGCTCTACGCCCGTCGACTTTGGTTACGCTGTTCATTCAGAGGTTGGGGATTGCTGTGTAGGTGCTAAAATAAATGGCCGGTTAGTGCAGTTACATACGAAATTGGGTAATGGTGACCAGGTGGAAATTATTACTTCCAAGCCAGGTATCCCCTCTCCCGACTGGGAGAAGTTTGTTGTCACTGCTAAGGCGCGCTCAAGAATCCGAAGGTTTATAAAAAATAAGGAACAAAAGGAATACCAGCGGCTTGGCAAAGCGATGATTGAAAAGTCTTTCTCTAAATTTGGATTTAAATTTAGCGAAAACGCTTTAGAAATTATTGTTGCGAAGCTTAAAATGCAAAATTTGAATGAACTATATATTTCGGTCGGGCGTGGAAATTATACCGCGAATAGTATTGTGGAATTTGTTTTAAATGGAGAATTTGACGAAAATATTAATAAGGTGACTAGTAGCAATAGAGTTTCTAGTACCCTTAATGGAACAAATAGTATGGTTGATGCCATACCAATCCGTGGCCTTATTCCCGGGGTTGCGGTTCATTACTCGAATTGTTGTCATCCGCTACCGGGTGATAGAATAGTGGGGATCCAGACGCCAGGAAAGGGCGTGGCTGTACACACTATAGATTGCGCTAGTCTTGAGAGTTTTCACGAAATGCCGGAGCGTTGGGTAGATATTAGTTGGGATCTAGAGTCAACAGCAGAGATGACTCATACCGGACGTCTGAATCTTGTTGTTGCTAATCAGAGAGGAGGGCTAGCAAGTGTTGCTACTGTTGTAGCGAATGGTCTGGGTAACATTACAAATTTGAGAATTACAGGGCGCACAGCTACTTTAATGGAAATGTTACTTGATATTGAGGTTAGTGACAGCAAACATTTGAATGATATTATGGCGTCCCTTAGGGGGATTGCGGCTGTAAGTAAGGTATCGAGAGTTATTCAATAGAACAAGATCATTGGAGTATTGTAAAATGGGCGCAATTGATTCAGATGCACATGTTTTGGAAACATCTAAAACATGGGATTACCTTGAAGGAGAAGATAAACGTTTTACTCCCTTTATTGTCACTCAAACTTTCGGGCCCGAGTTGAAGGCCAATGATGGTCAAAGTACTCAGCATAATTATTGGTTGATAGGCAATCGTCCCATGGGCAAAGATCGTAATGTAGGCACTGAGATGTCTAGAGCGATTGCCGAAATGGAGGATATTCCTGGTCGACTAGCTCATATGGATGAACTCGAGATTGACATTCAGGTTCTTTATCCGACCCTGTATCTGCGTCCAGTAACTGACGATATTAACGCCGACTTAGCGTTAACTAGGGCTTACAATAGATGGGTTGCTGATATAAGCCACCAGTCTAATGGTAGGATGCGGTGGGTTGCTCTTCCCCCAATGCGGTCGCCAAATTTAATCAGGGAAGAATTACTATTTGCAAAAGAAAATAATGCCTGTGGCATTTTTTTGCGAGGTTTAGAATGTGACAGAGCGATAGGTGATCCGGTATTTTATCCTTTGTGGGAAGTGGCATCGGAGCTTGATTTACCAATTTGTATGCATTCTGGTAATGGTAGTGTTTTCCATCATGATTTTTTCGAAACAGATACTTCCTTTACAAAATTTAAACTTGCAGTTATCGGAGCATTCCACACGCTATTAGAGAAAAAAATTCCTAAAAAATTTCCTGCTGTAAGGTGGGGTTTTATAGAGGTTAGCTCACAATGGGTGCCGTACGTTTTGTGTGATTTAGAAGATCGTTTCCGGCGTAACGGCTGGGACTGGTATGAAAATCCGTTAAAAGAAAATAATATGTATGTCGCCTGTGAGAATACAGATCACTTGGATTATGTCATCAAATACGCTGGGGAGGATAATTTAGTTATTGGTACTGACTATGGGCATCATGATCCGTCCAGTGAAGTTTTGGCGGTTAAATTGCTCAGAGAAGATAGTCGCTTAGGAAAGGGTGTCGCTGACAAAATTCTCGAACAAAATCCCCGTGCTCTATATGGGATAGATTAGCCGTAAAAATGGACAGTAATTATTTACGTTTAGGGGTTAATATTGATCACGTTGCTACCCTACGTAATGCAAGGGGAGGACGGCACCCTGACCCTATAAGGGCGGCGGAAATAGCTCATAGAGCGGGAGCAGATGGCATTACTGCACATTTGAGGGAGGACCGACGTCATATAAATGACCGTGATATTGAGATGTTACGAAATGAGATCGAACTTCCGTTGAATCTAGAAATGGCACCAACCGAAGAAATGTTGGAAATCGCCCTAGAAGTTTTGCCGCATGCTGTATGTCTAGTCCCAGAGAAAAGAGAGGAAAGAACTACGGAAGGCGGACTGGAGATTAAAAATAATATTGCTAAATTGGAACCTTTCGTTAAACAACTCGGTGACGCTGGTATTAAATTATCATTATTTATTGAACCAGACTTGGAACAGCTAGATTCATCAAAAAAATTGGGAGTTCCGGTAGTGGAGCTTCATACTGGGTCGTTCTGTCTCACGAAGCCTGGTTCAATTGAATATGGCCAGACTTTTGGACGAATTATTGCAGCGGCCTCGCACGCAAAACAATTAGGGTTAGAATGCCATGCGGGGCATGGAATTGATTTCTCGTCGGTAGAAATGGTCGCTTCTATTCCTTCGATCAAGGAACTTAATATCGGGCATTTTTTGATTGGAGAGGCTATCTTTGAGGGATTGGAGAAATCTATTATTAGAATGCGTAATTTGATGAACAAAGCTCGATTACAAATGTGTGATAATGAGTCCTTTAAATGATCCTGGGTATCGGAACTGATATAATTGATATTCGGCGACTGGAAAGAGTTTTAGAGCGTTTTGAAGGGAGGTTTTTAAACCGTATCTATACCGATCTCGAACGACAAAGATCTGAAAATAGAGAGAATAGAGTGGCTAGTTATGCGAAAAGGTTTGCTGCTAAAGAAGCATGTTCCAAGGCCTTGGGAACAGGTTTCAGACAAGGGGTCTTCTGGAGGGATATGGGTGTAATGAATCTTAAAGGCGGAAAGCCTACTGTTGTATTGACGGGCGGGGCAGCACTAAGATTAGCTGATATAACACCTGCTGGCATGACTTCAAAAATTGATATCAGTATGACTGATGAACCTCCGATTGCAGAGGCCTTTGTAATAATTTCTGCTCAAAAAGATGAACTGGTTAAATAATACAACATTGATTGACAGCATCGTTTCTAAATGTCTTTATCCATTCCAGTCGATCAAAAAATTTCGTTCCTGATCCCAATGTTTGACTTTGGAAAAAACATCACATGAAAAATTCAATTTGGGAGACCACGAAGACTATTATTTACGCGGTTTTAATTGCTTTAATCATTCGCACTTCAGCTTATGAGCCTTTTAATATACCGTCAGGATCGATGATACCTACCTTGTTAATTGGCGATTATTTATTTGTATCAAAATATTCTTATGGCTATAGCCGCCACTCATTTCCTCTTAGTGCAGGCCTATTTACAGGTCGGTTATTCTTTTCTTCTCCTCAACGAGGAGATGTCGCTGTTTTTAAATTACCAAGTGATAATAAGACCGATTATATAAAAAGAATTATAGGACTTCCAGGCGATAGAGTTCAGCTAAAGTCTGGTTTTTTATACCTTAATGATAAGAGAGTTAAGCGGAAGGAATTAGAGCCTTTTCCAATGCGGAATGAAAATGGTAATTTTATTGCCGCTAAACGTTATGTCGAAA
>PBWY01000091.1 GCA_002727395.1 Rhodospirillales bacterium
CCATGGGCTTTACGTCAAAACTCAAGGGATATCAAAACTAGAAGACTGCCTCTTCATATTTTTCGTAATACAATTCATTACTTGGGCAATGTTGGCTGGTTTATAGGGGTCACGCTTGTTACTTTAGCGGACTTACAGGCATTACAATTTACTGTTCCTCTGTTTACTATTCTCATGGCAATGATTTTTTTAGGGGAAAAGGTGGGTGTGCATCGTTGGACCGCTACCTGTATCGGATTTATTGGGGCACTTATAATTATTAGACCTGGATTTATTGAACTCAGCACTGGAACAATCGCTGTCGTTTTGTCAGCAATATTTTATGCGGCGTCACAAACTTCGACTAAATCACTCTCTAACACCGACTCTCCGAACGCCATTCTTTTTTATATGTCAATTATTTTTGTACCGCTCTCTGCGATTCCAGCATTTTATGTGTGGGTAACACCTGGCTTGGAAGATCTAATCCCCATAATTTTACTCGGCATATTTGGATATGCGGCTCACGCCTGCATAATTCGAGCATTTGCAGCAGCCGATGCTAGCTATGTAATGCCCTTTGATTTCTTTCGCCTTCCCATGGCTGCGATATTTGGCTTTATTCTCTATCAAGAATGGCCTGACTTTTGGGTATGGGCTGGCGGCGCTACAATTTTTGCTGCTACCTATTATATAACTTGGCGCGAAGGTATAATTCAAAAGACTAAAACCTAGTCTATTACATAAATTTATAATAAATCGTGCCACCCTTTGATATTTTTTTGTTAAATTTTTGGTGAATGCAATATGAACCCCATAAAAATTAAAAAGTTAGACCACGTCGTATTGCTTGTTACAAACATTAAAAAATCAATTCATTTCTATCGTGATGTCTTAGGTTGTGTAGAAACTAGGGTTTCAAAAAATCTTTACCAGTATCAAGCTGGAATCTCCATGATAGATCTAGTTCCTAGAGAACACGCGGAAAGGCTCTCAAACCCCACTTCTAAAAATAATTCTGCTAATATGGACCACTTCGCACTCACCCTTGAGAATTTTGATGAAAAAGCCATAGTGGCCTATCTAGAAGATAATGATATTAAAGTGGAGCTTAGTGGCCGCCGATTCGGTGCAGAAGGGTATGGCCCTTCCATCTATTGTAGAGATCCCGATGGTAATTTTGTTGAACTCAAAGGCCCGTCAGAACTTCTATCTAATGGAAATTGAAATTAGGAAAAATAAATGCTGAAAATTATTGGACGTGACACCTCTTCAAATGTTCAAAAAGTATTGTGGGTTTGCGGAGAAATAGGACTTTCATTTGAAAGAGAAGATTTAGGCGGTCCATTTGGTGGAAACGATACCCCAAAATATCGTTCATTGAATCCTAACGGCAAAGTCCCAACTATTATCGATGATAAGTTTGTCCTATGGGAGTCCAATTCATGTACACGGTATCTTGCCGCAAAGCATTCCCACGGAGAGCTTTACCCAGATGATTTATTGGTTCGTGCAGATGCGGAACGATGGATGGACTGGCAAATCGCAACAGTAAGTCCAACATTGGTTCCCGTATTTTGGGGTATGGTGCGTACGGCACCGAAAGATCGAGACATAGAAGCCATCGAAGCGGCTAGGGAAAAACTCTCGGCGAATATAGCCATTATGGATAAGCAACTATCCAAGTCTATTTATCTGGCTGGCGATAATTTTACCGTTGGGGATATCCCACTTGGAATAACCGCATATCGTTGGTTCAACATGGAAATTAAACGCGAACCATTTCAAAACGTTCAAAGATGGTATGACCTTCTATGCGAGCGACCAGCATTTCAGAAATTTGTAATGAATCCGATGGAATAACTGCATGAAAATAATAGGTCGGAAAAGTTCTTCTAATGTTCAAAAAGTCCTCTGGTGTTGTGCAGAATTAGGAGTCAAATATGAACATGAAAATGCTGGGCGGGAGTTTGGCATCGTCGATACAGATGAATTTTTAGAATTAAATCCCAATGGCAAGGTGCCGGTTTTAATACATAAGGGCATAAATTTATGGGAGTCGAATACCATTGTGCGCATGGTTGCTGCTAGATTTGGATCGGGAACGATTTTTCCTAAGGAAATTAAGTCGCAAGCGATTGCAACTCAATGGATGGATTGGCAATTATCAACACTCGGACCAGATTTCACAGCCATGTTTCACGGATTGGTAAGAGATAAACCCGAGGACCGAAATTGGAAATCCATAGATAGCTCGATAAGAAAAACACAAGCCAATTTAGAGATTTTAGATCGATATTTATCAGAAACGCAATTTGTTGCGGGCGACACCCTAACAATGGGCGATATACCGGTTGGCATCTACGCCTATCGCTGGTATGAGTTTAAAAAAATTAAACGGAAGACATTACCAAACTTAGAACGCTGGTATAGTGATTTACGGAAACGTCCTGCATTTCAGGAATTTGTAATGGTTGGTTTAGGATAAAACAGGAACGCGTTCATAAAATTATCACTTGCTACCTGCATATTTCTGTTCCGCTTTATAATATGCTTCGAAACCAACAACTTCCCTTAGATGAGAAAAGTCTGCTAAAACTGCAGGGTTCTGTCCTAACTTAAGCGCCTCCAATGCAGTTTCCATCGCAGCCAATGCGGATTTGATCATCGTCAGGGGATAAAGTACTATTTTAAAGCCCATTTCATGAAGGACATCTGGTGGTAGTAAAGGCGTATCACCCTGTTCTACTAAGTTTGCCATTTTATATCCAGAAACACCTTCACAGAATCTACGCATTTCCTCCTCATCTTTAGGTGCTTCGAGAAAAAGTATATCGGCACCCTCTTCCGAAAATGCCTTAATTCTCCTCATTGCTTCATCAAAACCATCGGTGGCTCGTGCATCAGTGCGCGCCATTATTAGAATATTTGCCCCCTCTTCGCGAGCATCAACGGCAGCCCGGATACGACTAATGGCTTCTTCACGATCAACAACCTGTTTACCCCTAGTATGACCACATCGTTTTGGAGCAACCTGATCCTCTATCATAATACAACCGAATCCTGCCTGCGCGTAGCCCAATACTGTTCGTTTGACGTTAAGGGCATTACCGTACCCTGTATCACCATCCCCTATCACAGGTATTGAAACGGCATTACAAATATTCCGTCCCTGCTCGAGCATTTCTCCATAGGAGATAAGTCCCGTATCCGGCAAACCAAGACGAGCGGCAGAAACGGCAAAACCACTCATAAAGCTTAAATTAAAACCAGCCCGCTCTATTAGGCGTGCAGAAAGTGCATCATAGCATGCTGGAGCAACCAAAATTTCTGGGGCCTCTAAGAGGTTTCGAAGTTTATCTGCGCTATTTCGCATTGAACTCAAATACAAGTTTTAATTTCTAAAATTTACCCGTTATGACCCGAACTGACCCGGATTAGATGAAATACAAATAATACGGCAAACACAAAAAATAATAGTCCACCATAATAACTCACTCCGTGACCTGCATTTGCTGCCACAAAAAGGCCTCCAACAGCCATAATAGCAGTTGCAGCACCCATTATCCAGTTTCCTACCTGCTTCATTATCAGACCTCGAAAAAATCTATATATGCAAAATGTAGTTATTAGCCTAGATAAGTTAATTATCACAAACCAGATCTATCTAGAAAGGTTTTTTATAGTGCGAATGATACTACCCTCATTAACCAAAAAGCCGGTTTATTAGCCAAATAGTATGATGAAACACGATAAATTTTTTATAAATCAGATTGAGCTTTAATCTTTTTATACATCACGGGCAGCAAAATAATGATTGCTAACCCAACAATGGGAGCAAAAATTCTCGGTTCAAATATTAGTCTGAGATTTACCTCCCGACCTGTTTCCATCAGCATAATAAAGCTATCTCCTAATGAGGCATATATTAAGGTCGCCGGTATAATTCCAATCATGGTAGCAAAGAAATATTGTTTAATTGAAACGTTTGAAAATGCAGGGGCAAGATTAACAAACCAAAAAGGAAAGATAGGCATTAGGCGTAAAAACAGAAGATAAATGAAGGCATTCTCATTAAATCCCTTTTTAATCTTATCCGGAATACTCCCTACCCTTAGATGGAAAGCATCATAGAAGACATATCTCGCCATCAAAAATAGCGTTAATGAGCCTGCTGTCGCGCCCATTATGGCTAATAAACCACCTATCACTGGACCAAAAATAGAACCCCCCAGAATTGTCATAACTGTTGCCCCGGGAATAGAAAATGTGACTAATAATAAATAAATAATGAAAAAGATTAACCAAGCGGTAACACCTAATTGAGCGTACCAATCAATCAATGCGGCATGATGCTCATTTAATATTTTAATATTGAAATATTGATGTAGACCAAAAATAAAAAAAAGAATAAAACCGAAAATTAAGAACAAAATTATAATTGATTTTTTGAGTTGCCTAATTTTCAAGTTGGTACCAGTTCAATTATATCCGCAAGACACCTAAGTTAAAGAATATTTCTTAATTTTCCAATATTCTTATAAAATTTGAGGTAAAGTTAAGTGATTTATTTAATTTGATGCTTAAGTAAGAACTAAATTCAAAATGCTTTGAACAAAAATTCTTAAAATAGATTGCCTCTATGAATTGACTTAATAGCACCAAAACTTTATACAGCGACCTCGTTTTAAACAGTCGCCTATTTGCGGAGATATAACGTGAAGCGTACATATCAACCAAGCGTGCTCGTACGCAAACGTCGTCACGGGTTCCGTGCTCGAAAAGCCACCGTGGGCGGTCAACGGGTGTTAGCTACTCGTCGTGCTCGGGGCCGCAAACGTTTGTCTGCTTGAGTGATGAGTGAGGCGCCACAGCGCCTGAGATACCGACATGAATTTCTTCGGGTGGCCCGTGGAGGTAAAAAATGTGCGATGCCGGGACTTGTGCTTCAAGTTCGTAAGCAGCAAATACTTGAGAATAAACAAAACCAAAAAAATATCCGGATAGGGTTTACCGTAAGCAAAAAGATAGGTAATTCGGTTACGCGCAACCGAGCGCGAAGAAGACTTCGCTCTGTTGCTGATATTGTGATGCAAAAGTCTGCAGCTAGCGGCAACGATTATGTGATTATAGGACGAAAGTCGACAACGAAACGTGAATTTTGTGCCTTGGTTAAAGATTTGGAGAATGCGTTGACGATGCTAGGTAAAGCAAGATTAGATGGTTTCTCAAAAAATGAGGGGCATGCGAAATAATGAAATTTTTATCGCGTTTAATTAGAAACTTGTTCCGCCTTTCTATTCGTTTATACCAACTCGTAATTTCGCCAATGTTTCCGCACTCTTGTCGTTATTTACCTACCTGTTCTCAATATGCCAACGATGCGATATACCAATATGGACTATTGCGTGGTGGTTGGTTGGCAATCAAGCGTCTTAGCCGCTGTCACCCTTGGGGTGGGTCAGGTTATGACCCACTTAACTATTCAAAAAATTCTTCTCAAATGAAAGTAAAGTAGAAGTAATGGAACAACGCAATCTCATCATGGCAGTAGTAGCCTCAATTACGATTTTATTGGGATGGCAATTTTTATACGAGCAGCCGCGCCTTGATAAGGAATTAGCAGCACGAAAAGCAATCGAAAATCAGAAAAATAACAGCAACCCGCCAATTATTCAAAAACAATTAACACAGCAAACAAGTAAAGATGCAACAGTACCCACCCCGAACAGTCAAACCAATTCACCCGCTGTTCCGGGAAGTGGAGCTCTTCTGCCGACTGCGCCAATTGTTGGGGTGCCAATAAAACCAAAAGGGCCCTCTCGATCCACAATATTAAAAAGGACCCAACGCGTCCAAATCAACTCTAAACGTCTGATAGGTTCCATTAAATTGAAAGGTGGTCACATTGACGATCTAGTATTTAAGAACTATCACGAAACTATAGATACTAATAGTTCAAAAATTACATTGCTTTCCCCAACGGGAACTAAAAACCCATACTATGCCCAGTTTGGCTGGGTAGCGAGCGACTCCAGCATTAAACTCCCCACATCAGAAACTAACTGGCGTACGGACCAATCCACTCTTTCCCCTAACAAATCAATCAGACTTTACTGGGAAAATGGTCAAGGTCTAAAGTTTATTCGTACCATTTCTCTTGATGAGAACTACATGTTCTCTATTACTCAATCGGTTGAAAATAACAGCAACAAGGCGATAACTCTATATCCATACGGATTAGTATCAAGAACTGGTACCCCCGATGTTCTCGGTTTTTTTATTCTTCATGAAGGACTCCTAGGAGTGTTTGATGGTCAGCTTAAAGAAATCGACTACGATGACTTACAGGAAGCTAAAACCATCAGCCAACGCAGTAAAGGCGGGTGGATTGGTATTACAGATAAATATTGGCTGACCGCTTTAATTCCCAACCAGAAGTCCGACGTCCAATCTAACTTCAGGCATAACTTTCAGGGAAAAGCAGATAAATACCAAGTAGACTACCTTGGTGAAGCCAAATCAGTTATGCCAGGATATTCTATCTCGGTAAATAATCTGCTTTTTGCTGGAGCAAAGGAAGTAAAAGTTCTTGATTCCTATGAGGAAAAACTAAACATTTCACGTTTCGATCTCGCCATTGATTTTGGTTGGTTTTATTTTTTAACCAAACCAATATTTTATGTTTTGATGTGGTTTGCCGACCACATCGGAAATTATGGGCTCGCAATTCTTTTGCTCACAGTTTTAATAAAGTTATTCTTTTTCCCATTGGCCAATAAATCCTATCGAGCCATGAGTAAATTGAAACAACTACAACCAAAAATGACCAAACTTAGGGACCGACATAAAGATAATCGTGCGAAGATGAATGAGGCGATGATGCAGTTATATAAGACTGAAAAGGTTAACCCAGCTGCTGGTTGTTTTCCTATGCTCATCCAGATTCCTGTATTTTTTGCACTTTATAAAGTTTTATTTGTTTCCATAGAAATGAGACATGCCCCCTTTTATGGTTGGATACATGATCTCTCGGCACCAGATCCCACCTCAATCTTCAGTTTATTTGGTTTAATTCCATGGACACCGCCAGAGTTCCTTTTAATTGGCATTTGGCCAATCTTAATGGGTATAACTATGTATCTTCAACAGAAACTTAATCCTGCCCCTGCAGATCCAATGCAAGCAAAAATTTTCATGTTTCTACCCATAATATTCACTATCATGCTTGCGCGTTTTCCGGCAGGTCTCGTAATTTATTGGGCTTGGAATAATATTCTGTCTATTGCCCAACAATGGGTCATCATGCGACGAATGGGAGTTAAGGTTAACCCATAGCTCCTATAACGTCTCAAATTAGAGCTGGCGTATGAATAATAATATCAACAATTACTCTGAAGACCAGACACAAGAATTTAGTCGCAAGCTCTTTGCTGGTGAATGCCAGTTCTTTGCTGCGTCAACAAACCTAGAAAATTTACCGCCTCCCGGTTTACCCGAAATCGGTTTCGCTGGGCGATCAAATGTCGGCAAATCAAGTCTAATTAATGCCCTGACGGGTCGTAAAACATTAGCCAGAATTTCCCGAACCCCGGGGAGAACACAACAGCTTAATTTTTTTAACCTTAATGGTTATATGGTGCTAGTAGATATGCCTGGTTATGGTTTTGCTCGTGTTTCCAAAACACGCGTAAGATCTTGGACAAATCTTATGCATGACTATTTGAAAGGGCGGCCCACGTTGCAGCGATTATGCTTGTTGATTGACTCAAGGCACGGTATCAAGGCTTCTGACAAGGAACTAATGAATGAACTGGATGATGCAGCTGTAGTTTATCAAATAATCTTGACTAAAGCTGATAAGGTTTCAGTAAAAGATATAACAGAATTTTCGAGGGGTTTTGAGTTAATGAGGAAGAAACATCCCGCTAGTCATCCCGAGATTATTGCTACAAGTGCCCGAAAAGATAAAGGTATTGCGGAATTAAGAAGTTCGCTCTCTTTACTAGTAGCTCCATATCATTTCAGATAAAGTAGACTGTACTTAGAGTAATAAATCGATGAATTTAACAAAATCAAAGAAAAAGGTCGCGCTTGGGCCGTTGCATAACCAACTTGAAAAGGCCGAGACTCTGTCAGAAGCCTTACCATACATGCGTGCATATTCAGGTAAAACCTTCGTGGTCAAGTACGGTGGGCACGCAATGGGCGACCCTGAACTTTCCGTTAAATTTGCTAGGGACATCGTTTTATTAAAACAAGTAGGTATTAACCCGATAGTTGTTCATGGCGGGGGGCCCCAAATCGGGGCAATGCTCAAAAAACTTAAAATTAAAAGTTCTTTTGTTGACGGACTTCGAGTTACAGACGCTGCCGCAGTTGAAGTTGTTGAGATGGTGCTCTCAGGTAGTATTAACAAACAGGTTGTTCGCTTGGTTAATCAAGCCGGTGGAACGGCTATAGGTTTGTCCGGCACGGATGGTAGCCTTATTAAGGCAAAAAAACTTCAGCGCAGAAAGCGGGATCCAGACTCTAACCTAGAAAAGGTTTTGGATTTAGGGTTTGTTGGTGAACCATCCATCATTAATGCCAAAGTATTAGAGGAGCTCGCTTCCTCTGATATCATACCAGTCATTGCACCTTTGGGAATTGGGTCAAAAGGTGAA
>PBWY01000092.1 GCA_002727395.1 Rhodospirillales bacterium
GGGTAGAGAAGACTCAAATTTTAAACCAGAAGGCTCAACAGAAATTAGACAAGCTGCTGCTGCTTTTAATCTTATGCGCGAACGAATACAGCGAACTATCACCCAACGCACGGAAATGCTTGCGAGCATTTCACATGACTTGAGAACACCTCTAACACGAATGAAACTTCAGTTGGCTATGATCGAGAACTCTGCCGAGATCGGTGACCTTCGCTCTGATGTCGAAGAGATGGAAAATATGGTGGAAGAATATTTAGCATTTGCCAGAGGTGAAGTTGCAGAAAAGGTTCAAAACATTAATTTATCGAGGATTCTTCAAGGTGTAATTAACAGAATTCAATCAACATCCGTGAGTATTAATCTGAATACAAAACAAATTCATTATGTTCCATTGAAACCCAATAGTTTCAAACGAGCTATAACGAATATCATAAATAATGCCTCGAATTACGGAAACCAGATTGATATTATTGTAAGAAAGTTGCCTGGCTCAATTATTATCCAAATAGACGACAACGGACCAGGTATACCTTTGAAGGATAGAGAAGATGTTTTTAAGCCCTTCTATCGATTAGATGTTGCACGCAATCCCGATACAGGAGGTAGCGGCCTTGGACTTACCATAGCAAGAGATGTCGCACGTGCTCATGGCGGAGATATTTTTATAGAAGACTCTCCTAATGGAGGGGCTAGGATTAATATGCGTCTTCCCCTTTGATCTCAGATTTTGAGCCCCGATATAAAGACTACTGGTCATAGAAAAACAATTCGTCGTTCTCCAATTCTTAAGTTTTTTTGAAAAAGGTTTCCTTCATTATCGCTATTTTTTTCTTAGCGTTTTTCAATTATTGGTAAGGGTAGAACAGATGCTATTTGAACCGCCTGTTTCAGACGACGATCAAGAAAAGCCATAGTTTTTTCTAGGTCTGGTGAGTTATCATGCATCCATATATTAAAGGCCATTAAATAAATTACTGTTACCCCCTTAATTCTCATCATTCCAACTAAACCAGAAGAATTTATTCCCGATTTCTCAAGGGTTTGAGCCATAGAATTAAAAAGTTTTGGAGCTAAAAAAAGATTAGCTAAAGGGTCAAATTTGGTATCTTTTACTATTGAAACGATCGCCTGCTTGTCTTCTTCTAAAATTTCAAAACGTTTTAGAATGTTATCAAGAAGGCGATCATGAACCGGTTCATTAGAGGAATAAGGTTCATCTCTACTAAAGATCAAATCCGTACTTCTTTCTAAAAGAGCACCCACTACCGCGAGTTTTGAAGGAAAATGCTTGTAGATCTCTGCCAAAGGAAGATCAACTTCTTCTGCTATCATAAGCAGAGAAACTTTTTTCCATCGCACCTCTGAGGCACATTTGAGTGCGGCCTTAATAATTTTGCTTCTAATATTAGAAGATTCTTCAAACATTTATTCTCAGAATCCTATATAATTAAGTTTGTATTCAGGCTCTTTTTAATAAAAACCTTTGATAACTTCAAACAGAAGGCATTGAAAGAAATTTCTAGCTATGACAACTTATCCTTATTATTAGGCAGAAATATCTTAAATATGTCACATGCAGTTTTAAAATCTTTAATGCAAATTATCCTTCACCAACCGCGTTTGAGTCTTAAACGTGAGCAAGAATTATTGAGAAAATTCAAGCAAGGTGACAACAGCGTAGTGAATGAATTAGTTTCAAGCCATTTGAGATTTGTTTTGCATATTGCCCGTCGCTATAAAAACTATGGCCATCCACTTTCAGAATTAATGCAGGAGGGCACCGTAGGACTTATTGAAGCGGTTAAAAGATTTAACCCCGAGAAAAAAACACGATTATCTACATACGCGATGTGGTGGATTCGAGCGTCCATTCAGGATTATGTTATTCGTTCTAGGTCTTTAGTCAAAATCGGTACAACAGCGGCACAAAAATCTTTGTTTTTCAACATTCGTCGACTCAGACCGGAATGGCACTGGGAAGATGCGCTACCAGAGGATTTAGCCCGAAACTTAGCGAATCGCTTTAACACCTCGATTTCTGATGTATTAAACTTTGCTAGAAGAATTGGGAAAACAGATAAATCCCTTAACGTACCCGTAAAGAAGGATACCAAGACCCATTTACTCGAACAAATTGCTGATAACAGGCCTGATCCCGAATATACTTTAATGAAGAAAATGGATGGGCACATTTGGAAAAACCGGTTATTCAAAGCTTTATCCGCTTTACCACCTCGCGAAACATTCATCATCAAGCAAAGATTTTTGTCTGATATTGCGCCCACAAGGTCAGACCTAGGAAAAAAACTGGGGCTCTCGAAAGAAAGAGTAAGACAGCTTGAAATTAGAGCTCTGGACAAGTTAAAGGAGACATTAAAACCCTTAAGAGAAAATGGAGAATTTTTAGAAATAACGCAACGTGTGAACCTAAAACATTTCGTCTAAATTTATTCAGCTAACTCGCGTGAACGATTCTCAGCGGCAATTACAGCGGCATTTATAAGTTCTTCTAACCCATCGGAACCCATAAGGACCTCAAGAGCAGCCTCCGTTGTTCCACCCGGACTAGTAACATTTTTTCTAAGCATTTCAGGACTTTCACTAGTCTTTCTCACCATCCCACTACTGCCCGATACCGTTACAATTGCTAACTGCCTAGCTAGATCGGGGTTTAAACCCAATTCTATTGCAGATTTTTCTAAACATTCAATCAGCAAAAAAACATAAGCAGGCCCGCTACCTGATATTGCAGTAACACAATCGATTAAGCTTTCTTTTTTGACCCACCCTACTTCTCCTACTGCTTCCAACATTTTGGTTGCATTCACTTTTTGTTTCTTACTCACGTTGGAATTTTTATAGGCAACCGTCATGCCCTGCCCTACAGCAGCTGGCAAATTTGGCATACTTCTAATAATAGGAGCATTTTTTGTTAAAAGAGATTCTAGGTATTTTGTGGACTTACCTGCAGCAATTGACAAAAAAACCGTCTGCAATCTAACAAACCGAAAATATAATGGAACAATATTATCCATTACTTGAGGTTTAACAGCAAAAACGACAAATTCTGGATGAAAATTAGGGTCTAAAGAATCAACCGACTTAACGAAATTTAAATTAAACCGACTCTGAAGATTATTATCCGCAAGAGGCTCCACTACCCTAACGTTCTCTTCAAGTAAGCCATCTTTTAACCATCCCGACAATAAGGCCTGGCCCATTTTACCACAGCCGACAAGAAGTAACTTTTGATCCATAACCATTTTTTGCCCTATTTAGCGAAAATCAAAGGCTTTCCCGTCAAAAATTTGAGAAACAAGCTGCCAGCATTACGCCTCACCAATTGTATCGATCATAGCGGCATTAAAAGCCTCTTCTGGTGTTTTACCACCCCAGACCACATAGTTATACGCCGGGTAAAAACGCTCGCTCTCCAAAAGCGCAATTTCTACCATATCTTCCACTTGCTCGACACTAGGTCCCGATACGCCTCTTAAAAGCATTGCATGTCGAAACACAGGTAAACCACGTTCAGCCCATAAGTCAAAATGTCCAACCGCCAATTGTTCATTAACCCTTGCCATTAAATCATTGAATGCAGTTCGGCGATAATCTGGCACCGTCAACTCGAAAGCGCACGCAAAGTGCATAGCATTGATATCATGAAGCCACGAAAAGAATAGTCTATAATCTGTCCAACGGCCCGATAATTCTGCAGCTATTTCATAATCAGCAGACCTTTCAAAGGTCCACCCCTGCGCTCCTGCGATTTGTTCAATAAGATCTATCGGATTTGAGGAGGAATGGTTTGTTTCTTTAACTGCTGTCACCACCATTTTGCATCCCTCCTAATTCACAAGTAACCTCTCAGTGCCTATATCATGAGAAGATCTTGTGCCAATTGAACTACTAAATACAAGATATAGGGTGCCAAAAGCGGAGGCGGAGTGCAACAGATGTTTCGAAAATAATCTATAATTCCTGTGGAAAACTATAATAAAAGACTAATTTATGTTTTTTTTGAATTTGTCTTTTTTCCGCGAGGAGATTTTTTTGTGATCCTCCTAGAGGTTTTAGAAAGTTCTAAATTTTTAACTCTTTTCAAAATTTCCGCATTTTCTTTACGTGTACGGGCTGCCATCTCTTTTACAGCCTCAAACTCGTCACGGGTAACAAGATCAAACTTATTCAGCACCCTTTCCACCTGCTGCCGCACCAGAACTTCAACTTCGCGTCTTATTCCTTCGAGAGTCCCAATGGCACCCCCAGCAATTTTCGCTGCGTCATGGAAAAAACGATTTCGTGTTTGCATAGTTCAATCCCGTTTATAAAAAATAGTACTATGATTTTACTAGAGCAACAAAATCACTATGATAATATGGTTATTTTTGACCGTTTAAACAACACTGATTTATAAGAACTGTACAAAATCCTCGGCTCGTGTTTAATCCCATACAAAAAAATCGTTAATTAACCAATTTTTAGATAGAGCAGACAAATATGGTAAAGGCTAAAACTAAATCAGATATAGAAATTGCACGTAATGCAAATATGCGACCTGTAGTTGAAATAGCTAAAGAGCGCTTCGGAATAAATGAAGAATATCTTGACCCTTATGGACATTATAAAGCGAAAATATCTCTCGATCATATTACAGGCCTTCCAGATCGTTCTAAGGCTAAACTGATCCTGGTAACAGCAATGACTCCTACCGCAGCAGGCGAGGGAAAGACTACTACTACAGTCGGCCTAGGGGACGCCCTCAATAGGGTTGGAAAAAATGCATCGATTTGTCTTCGAGAACCTTCACTTGGCCCCTGTTTTGGAATGAAGGGCGGAGCTGCCGGTGGTGGCTATGCTCAGGTAGTACCGATGGAAGAAATCAATTTACATTTTACAGGCGACTTTCATGCAATTGGTGCCGCAAATAATCTGCTGTCAGCATTAATTGATAACCACATTTACTGGGGTCATGAACCCGCTTTAGACCCTCGACGCGTAACGTGGCGACGAGTTGTCGATATGAATGATAGGGCTCTCAGGTCAATCGTAACATCACTTGGTGGAGTAGCTAATGGTTTTCCTAAGGAGGCGGGATTTGACATAACTGTCGCTTCTGAGGTTATGGCTATATTTTGCTTAGCCCAAAGCACAGAGGACCTTAACAATAGACTAGCTAATATTGTCGTTGGCCAAACCCGTGAACGGAAGCCCGTATATGCTCGGGACTTAAAAGCCGATGGACTGATGACCGCTCTTTTAAAGGATGCCATTAAACCTAACTTGGTTCAAACATTAGAAAATAATCCTGCCTTTGTTCACGGTGGACCATTCGCAAATATAGCACATGGCTGCAATTCTGTTATCGCAACAAAAACGGCGTTAAAGCTCTCTGATTACGTGGTAACCGAAGCAGGTTTTGGGGCAGACCTTGGTGCAGAAAAATTTTTCGACATAAAGTGCCGTAAAGCGGGATTAACGCCTCATGCGGCAGTCGTTGTAGCCACGGTACGCGCACTCAAAATGCATGGTGGAGTTGAAAAAGAAGAGCTCGGAAAAGAAAACCTCAAAGCACTAAAAAAAGGTCTCGATAATTTAACTAGACATGTGAGAAACGTACTTAAATATAAAGTTCCAGCTGTTGTTGCTATAAACCGTTTTGTAACAGATTCAGATTCAGAAATTGAATTAATTAAAGAACAGTGTGCAAAACAGGGTGTCGAGGCAATTGATTGTACTCACTGGGCAAATGGTGGAGCTGGAGCTGAAGACCTAGCAAATAAAGTTGTTGAACTTGCAGACAATAATGAAGGATCATCCTTTAATTATTTATATCCGGACGATATGGCATTGTGGGATAAAGTGCACACGATCGCCCATGAAATATACGGAGCTAGCGAGATTGTCGCAGAGCAGAGAATAAGAAATCAATTCCGAGAATTAGAACAACAAGGAGCAGGAAATTTTCCTATTTGTGTTGCAAAAACCCAATATAGTTTTTCAACAGATGGCAATCTAAAGAATGCTCCCTCAGATCACGTCGTACAAATCAAGGAGGTGCGACTTGCAAATGGAGCGGAATTTTTAGTAGTTATCTGTGGTGATATTATGACAATGCCTGGGCTGCCACGGGTACCAGCCGCACACGAAATCAGGGTAGATTCGCAAGGTAATATTACGGGTTTATTCTGATAAGGTTTTAAAAGAATAATAAAATCTGATTTAGTAAAAGAGTTATTATCTATTTTTATAAAATTTAGTAGAAAATTTTAATAGGATAAAAAATTATGATCCTTGTTACAGGCGGTGCCGGATTTATTGGATCCAATCTCGTTGCTAGCCTTGAACAGAATGGTGTGGAGGATATTGTAATATGCGACCAACTCGGCATGGAACAAAAATGGCGGAACATCTCTAAGCGTGATTTATTTGATGTTATCTCTCCCAAAAGTTTAAATGATTTCATAGAAGAAAACTCTGCTAGGATTGTTACCGTGTTTCATTTAGGTGCAATTTCGACTACTACAGAAAAAAATGCGGACTTAATTCTGGAGAATAATTTTAGGGTCTCATGCAAATTATGGAGTCAATGCGCAAAATATAGAATACCGTTTATTTACGCTTCATCGGCAGCAACATATGGGGATGGATCACTTGGTTTTAATGATATTTCAACAAGAGCACATCTTGCATCTTTAACCCCGCTCAACCCCTACGGATGGAGTAAAAACCTTTTCGACCGTTGGGTAGCCAAAACCATTGGGACGGGATCAGCCGCACAAACACCTCCTCAATGGGCCGGTTTAAAATTTTTCAATGTTTATGGCCCTAACGAATACCACAAACAAGGTCAAATTAGTGTTGTTTTAAAAAATTATCGGGAAATTAAAGCTGGTGGTCCCGCTATTTTATTCAGATCGCATAATCCAGAGTATAAAGATGGGGAGCAATCTCGTGACTTTATATGGGTTGGTGACTGCATAGATATTTTGATATGGCTGTCCAAAACTCAAGATGTTTCTGGACTCTTTAATGTCGGAACTGGCATATCGCGTTCTTTCAACGACATGGCAAAAACCATCTTTGACAGGTTGAATTTAAAACCCGAGATTAAATTTATCGATACACCAGTTACAATTAGAGAGCATTATCAATATTTTACAAAAGCAAATATAACGCGCCTACGTGACGCAGGTTACAACAAAAAATTTACAAGCCTGGAGGAAGGTGTTTCTCAATATATCTCAAATTTTCTTGAGACCACCGACCCATATATTTAAATCATATTTTTAATGAAAGGGGTTCGAAAAATATGTTCGCCATTGCGTTTCCAACCATCGACCCCGTTGCTTTGGAACTAGGGCCTATATTGATACGTTGGTATTCTTTGGCTTATATAGCTGGCATTTTATTAGGTTGGCAATTCATGTTGCGATTAAGTCGGCTCACAATAAATAAGATTGATCGTAAATTTATAGATGATTTTATTATTTGGGCTACTCTAGGAATCATTTTAGGAGGAAGAATTGGATATGTAATTTTCTATAAGCCAGCCCATTTTATGGCAGATCCACTCGAAATTTTTGCCATTTGGCAAGGAGGTATGTCCTTTCACGGAGGATTGATAGGCATGCTAATTGTAACATGGTTATTCACCCATAAAAATCAATTAGAATTTATAGAGTTCGGTGATCTAATCTGTGCTGCGGCTCCTATAGGGTTATTTTTTGGCAGAATTGCAAATTTTATTAATGGCGAGCTTTTCGGTAGAACTACAGATGTTCCTTGGGGCATTATATTTCCCAAAGGCGGCGCCGAGCCGAGACACCCAAGCCAATTATACGAAGCTGGCCTTGAGGGCCTACTTCTTTTTTTAGCTCTATCATTACTGGTATTCAAATTTAAAGCTCTTAAAAGGCCGGGTCTAATTGCCGGCACCTTTATGATACTTTATGGTTTATCACGATATTTTGTTGAATTTTTTAGACAACCAGACGAACATCTCGGAACAATATATGAAATTGCTACCATGGGCCAAATTCTCTCAATGCCGCTTATATTATTAGGTATATGGTTAATTCATAGGCTATGGCGTCAATCGTGACACCACTAGCACAAAGACTACAAAAGATTATTCAAACTGATGGCCCCATCTCAATATCAAAATTTATGGGTATTGCCTTAAATGATAAAGACTATGGCTATTACCAGACTAATGAGCCATTTGGGGTCAACGGGGACTTTATAACATCTCCAGAGATCAGTCAGGTTTTTGGCGAACTTATAGGACTATGGTTTCTTTCCTCATGGAAAATTGCCGGTTGTCCTAAAGAAACTAAACTAATAGAGCTGGGACCAGGTAGAGGAACTTTGATGGCCGATATTCTCCGAACGGTCAAAAAAGTAGAATCGAGTTTTTTCAAAACAGCAGAAATACACCTCGTAGAATGTAGCCTTAGCATGCGAAACCGCCAAGAGCTCGCCTTAAAAGATTACGACGTAACTTGGCATAAAAATTTAGAGTCTGTCCCCCTAGGACCATCATTGATAATTGCTAATGAATTTTTTGATGCGTTACCTATCGATCAATACTTGCTGACTAACAACGGTTGGCATGAGAAATGTATTACATTCAACAACGATAAAAACATCTTTGAATTTACGACAGTGTCTGTTCCAAATTTTGATATCGCCAAATTCCCTAGTGAAACTTTTGATTCAGAGACGAATTCTGTGTTTGAACGAAATAGGATGTCTGAAAAATATGCTGAGGCAATAGGGCAAAGAATTGCTTCAAATGGTATTGCCGCTTTAATAATAGATTATGGTTATGTTAACTCCGGTTTTGGAGATACGCTGCAAGCAGTAAGAGATCATAAATATCAAAATCCTCTATTTGATATAGGTAGATCAGACATTACCGCTCATGTGGATTTTGCAAATATTAAAAAAATTCTTGAGGGGCATAGTATTCTGGTACATGGTCCCGTGTCACAAAGAAAATTTCTTACTGACCTTGGCATCGAGCAAAGAGCTATGAAACTTATTGAAACTGCATCAGAAAAACAATCACTCTTTTTAATAAAAGGTTGTCAACGTTTGATTGCCAAAAATGGAATGGGTTCACTATTCAAAGTAATGTCGGTAACTCAAAAAAATGTTCCAATTCCTGAGGGTTTTCAGTTAACGAATTTTTAAATCTCAGCGATTGAATTTATGATTAACAGCATACCAGTCATCCTTTCGAAAACATTCTCTGAATTTAAAGGAATAGAACATGGCTTTTTTACACGTAACGGCGGAACAAGCAGTGGTATTTATTCCTCATTAAATTGCGGATATGGCTCTGAAGATAAAAAAGAACACATTATAGAAAATAGAAGACGGGTTAGCAGGAAACTCCACATTAATCCGGAAGCCCTTCTAACTATTGACCAGACGCATAGCAACAAGGTCATTTTAGTTCCAAAACTATGGGATCATGATTCTGCACCACAGGCCGATGGTATGGTTACTAATGAAAGGGGCATAGGTCTGGGTATCCTCACTGCTGATTGCGCGCCTGTCCTTTTTGCTGATTCAAGACAAGGGGTCATTGGTGCGTGTCATGCCGGCTGGCGTGGTGCTTTAGGTGGAATTATAGAGAAAACGGTTGAAAAAATGGTTAGCCTAGGATCATTACGTCAAAATATAAATGCTGTAGTTGGACCTTGTATCTCTCAATTATCCTATCAAGTGAGTAAAGAGTTTAAAGATCAGTTTATAACTACAGATCAGAGTTATTCCCTATTTTTTGAAGAGGATGGCAGAGAACATTTCCGTTTTAGTCTTTCCAACTTTATTTTGAACTTATCCGAAAGATCAAAAATTGAAAATTGTGAAATAATTCGTCGAGATAACTATACCGAGACCGAAAACTTCTTTAGTTATCGCCGTTCAAAGTTCAATCAAGAAAAAGACTATGGTCGATGTATTTCCGCAATAACAATGATTTTTTAACTAAATGCCCCATTTGATATTATTTACTCTTTTTTGTCTTATTGGTTTAGTCATCAGTTGTGTCATGATTTAATATTAAAATAAAAATTAGTTTAATTTTTATGAGGTTAAAAACATATTGAGCAATCCAAATATAAGTCTCGTCAAATCGTTTACACACCGTTACGCCGCTGTTAAATTGCGCCGGCATTTGATTTTGGGAAACTAATCACCATTATTTTTTGGTGTTATGGGAAAATTCAAGATGAAAATTGTTGCATGCAATAGTAATAGACCTTTAGCGGAAGCGATTGCGGCTTATCTCAATATTTCCCTCTGTAAGGCGAGTATTCGACGTTTTGCCGATATGGAATGTTTCGTTGAGATCGAAGAAAACGTCCGCGGGGAAGATGTATTTGTAATACAGTCGACATCCTACCCAGCTAATGACAATCTTATGGAATTGCTTGTATGTATTGATGCATTAAGGAGGGGGTCGGCCCGTCGAATCACAGCGGTAATTCCGTACTTTGGTTATGCTCGGCAAGATCGAAAATCGGGACCGAGAACTCCAATTTCTGCAAAGCTAGTAGCCAATTTGATTACCCAAGCTGGCGCTGACCGAGTTCTAACACTTGATCTGCATGCAGGGCAAATTCAGGGTTTCTTTGATATACCTGTAGATAATCTTTTTGCTGCTCCTGTTTTTTTACGAGATATAAAA
>PBWY01000093.1 GCA_002727395.1 Rhodospirillales bacterium
ATACTCTATATGTTCTCCGGTGATTTTAATTGGACTAGCAACTTGGGGAACCTTACCGGCAACTGGGTGCTTTAATTCAATTTGCATTTTGCGGGCTTTGATCTGTGGGTGTTTAAACACTTGTTGCATGTTGTTTATTGGACCACAGGGAACTCCCTTTTTTTCTAATTCATCTATCCATTCTTGCCCCGTTTTCTGTTTCATAAATTCTCTTATGATTGGTATTAATATTTCACGGTTTTCAACACGAGCCGCATTAGTTGAAAAACGTTCGTCATTAGCAAGTTCTCTTCTTCCGGCCACCTCAACAAAACCACTAAACTGCCGATCATTACCTACTGCAACAATTAAATACATGTCAGCTGCTTCAAAAGCTTGATAAGGGACAATATTTGGATGAGCATTACCCATTCGCGTAGGTACCTCACCTGTAACTAAGAAATTAAGGGCCTGGTTCGCCATTGTAGCCGTAGTGACATCGAGTAACGCCATGTCAATATGACAGCCCACACCAGTTTTTTCTCGACGATGTAATGCGCTTAGTGCTGCAATATTAGTGTAAAGACCCGTTAGAATATCAGTTAATGCAACGCCCACTTTTTGGGGGCCTCCACCAAGGTTTCCATCAGGTTCACCAGTAACACTCATCAAACCACCCATTGCTTGAATTAAGAAGTCATATCCCGCACGGCTGCTGAAGGGACCAGTCTGCCCAAAACCGGTGATAGAACAATAAATTATACCCGGATTAATTTTTTTTAAGTCCTCGTAGCTAAGACCATAACTCGCCAGACCTCCAACTTTGTAATTTTCAATTAGGACATCAGAGGTTTTTGCCAATCCTTTAAGAATTTCTTGCCCTTGTGGTTTTGATATATCTAAAGCAATGGATTTTTTTCCTCGGTTAGTGGACAGAAAATAAGCCGATTCCTTAGTCTCCTGCCCCTCCTCATCCGTGATGAATGGCGGACCCCAAGTGCGAGTATCGTCACCTGTTCCGGGACGCTCTATTTTAATTACTTCTGCTCCAAGGTCCGCAAGTGTTTGAGCGGCCCATGGCCCCGCAAGAATACGGCTCATATCTAGAACGCGAATATGGGAAAGTGGTCCCGACATATTTATTTCCTTCATAAGGTCTGAAACTGACCTATCTTCTTGGCAAAGTAGGCTTCTATGAATTTATACCTAGAATAAGGTAAAAAAACTAAGTAAAAAATTTATGAAAATGCCTGAATACCGGTCTGTGCACGACCCAAAATGAGTGCATGAATATCGTGTGTTCCCTCGTAGGTGATCACGGTTTCTAAATTCATCACATGACGGATAATATGATATTCGTCAACGATTCCATTGCCGCCGTGCATCTCGCGTGCGGTGCGTGCAATATCAAGAGCCTTTCCCGTGCAATGCCGCTTTAATAGTGAAATCGCCTCGGGCGCACATTTTCCTTCATCCATCAATTGAGCTAGCCTGAGACAGGATTGCAAAGAAACTGTGATTTCTGTTTGCATATCAGCTAATTTTTTCTGAACGAGTTGGTTTGCTGCTAATGGACGACCAAATTGAGTGCGCTCCATGGTGTAAGAATGTGCTCCATGCCAGCAAAACTCTGCCGCACCTAATACTCCCCAAGCAATACCAAACCTAGCATTGTTCAAACAACCAAATGGTCCGCCGAGGCCACGGGCATTAGGCAATCGATTTTCTTCTGGGACAAATACATCGTCCATTACCACTTCTCCCGTAATTGACGCCCTCAAGGAAAATTTTCCTTCTATTTTAGGGGATGTTAGTCCCTTCATTCCCTTTTCAAGAATAAAGCCTCCTATTATTCCTTCATCGTCTTTAGCCCAAACAATAAATATATCGGCTATGGGGGCATTTGATATCCACATTTTTGAACCCTTAACAATGTAGCCCCCATCAACAGACGCAGCACGAGTATTCATGCTACTCGGATCCGATCCATGGTCAGGTTCCGTAAGACCGAAACAACCCACATATTCTCCTGTCGCAAGTTTAGGAAGGTATTTTTTTCTTTGCTCTTCGGTTCCGTATGCATAAATCGGCCACATCACAAGGCTACTCTGTACCGAGAGTGACGATCGATAAGCTGAGTCTACACGCTCAATCTCACGTGCAAGTAAACCGTAACAAACATAATTAACTCCGGCACATCCGTATTCAGGATCAATAGTAGAACCTAAAAACCCTAATTCGCCCATTTCATTCATAATCTCACGGTCGAAACTCTCATTCCTATTGGCCTCAAGTATTCTGGAAAGTAATTTTTCCTGCGCGTAATCACGAGCTGTATCCCTCACGAGCTTTTCCTCCTCGGAAAGCTGATCTTCAAAGAGCAACGGGTCTTCCCAATTAAACTTGGACCATTTGTTTAATTTTAATTTAGGATCTGGATTTTCAACCGCAGGGCTGGACATTACCTATCTCTCAAATCTTGTTTCAGGTATGGTGGCACGGATCATACGCAATTAGCGCCTGCATACAAGACTTCCAGTAAATCTTTAATCAGAATGAGGCCTCGACATCCACATTGCTAAATCGAATGTGTTAAGATCAGCAGCACGCATCATTTCAGCAATGGCGACTACAGCTTCGGTCGCAGTTACCATGTCTTCTGGTCGAAAGGGCGGAAAGTAGTCGTCTTCTTCGGTTAGTTTACGGCAATATAATTTTGCCCCTGCTGTGAGAAGCTTTTGAACAGTTTCCGAGGAAACTTGTTCTACCTCTCCGTCATTTAGTGCCTCATTCGCTGCGTCAAATGCTGCAATTGCCGATGCAGTGAGATCATCAAGTGACGACATAAATTTCCCCGTTTTTCACTTTAATATCAAAAGCGCGCAGCCGCGCGTTCTTATATCCTGGGTGTATTCCGGTCTTTAAATTAAATTCATAACCGTGCCATGGACAAACAATATGAACGTCTTCTTCTGACCAAGCTAGCCCTTGGCTAGTCTTATCCTCTGCGATCAACTCCACGACACGGTTTAGTATCCGCCCCTGGCAAACAGGTCCCCCTTGGTGAACACACTTGTTTTCATAGGCGTAGAATTCTCCATCAACGAAAAACACACCAATTTCAAGGTCACCGTGGACAATGACTTTTCGACCTCGATCCTCAAACTCCTCCTCACAGCCTACATATACATCCACCATTATCGTTCTCCTTAAGCTGCTTTTGAATTTTTGGTCTCAATTCCAAAAAGTTTTACCGCGTTTTCACCTAAAATGTTTCGTTTCGCTTTCTCGTCTAGAAAGGGAAGGTCATATATTGTGCTTGGTGGATTAAAGTCCCAATGAGGCCAATCTGACGCATACAATAATTGGGTTTCCGCCTTTATTGCTTTAAATGTTTCCTCGGTTAACGCCATATTCGAAGTCTCGATTGGCTGGCATGTATAATACATATCCGCCATGTATTCACTCGGTAACTTTTTAAGTAATGGTGCTTCTGAGGGACGCATAAGATATTCAGAATCTAGCCGTTGCATCAAGAAAGCTAACCATGCCAAACCGGACTCTATCCAAATTACATCAAGTTTTGGAAAACGTTCTTGCATCCCATGAATAATCCAATTGGTCATGTGCACAATATTACAAAGTACAAATGAAATTGCATGCATCGAGATAAACAAATCAAGTTGTTTCATCCAGTCATCACCCCATGTCAGCCCCGCATGAAATGCAAGTGGAAGCCCGCGTTCTTCCAGTTCCTTATAAATAGGAATAAATTGATTATGATGAACTGGTTTATAGCGCACCGCAGTAATCATAAACCCGGAGACATTAGGATTTTCACCAAACTCCTTAATAATCTTAAGACACATATCCGGTTCGGAAATAGGCAAATAAAGCAGGGTCTTGACCCGATCATCTGAAGGAAGAATACGCTCACAGACCCAGCGATTATATGCAAGAGCCAAATGAGCTTCGACCCTCGGTTGGGGGTGTGTTCCGAGTTGTAGAAGGTTTCCCGGAAATAAGATTTGATGATCTAGGCCCATCGCATCCATTGAACGTCTAATAAGGGTCACATCGCGATGGTTAGAAGTATCTTCAACAGCTTCTTCAATTTTTGTTTGATGTGGTACCCGTCCACCGATATCTTGGTAACGTAAACCGGGCATGGCGTTGGATAGTCCAGGAGCTCCACCGGTCCGCGATTGAAACTCTTTTCCATAATGCTTTAAGATAGGGTCATCAATGTATTCAACAACCTCTCTCCAGGAGCTCATTTCTGAATGGTGCGCGTCAACGTCAACAATAGTCCAATGATTAAAACCTTTTTCACGCTGATATTTGGTCTCTCGTGCTAAAATATCACGTGTATCTGTTTTTGTTGTAATTTCCTGCGGGAGTTCTCTTGTTTGCTCCAGTCCACTATCCATAATTCACCTCCGGATAAAACTAAAACTCGAATTAAAGAAATTTTGTATTTTTTATGATAAACCAAACTTCATCAATCACAAAGCGAGATTAAGGAATTATTTTAAGATATGTCAGAACAACAAATTGATGCCAATCGTTTATTGGTAAATAGATTTTATCATGAATTTTTCAACAAAAACCAATTCGCAATTGCTGAAGAACTCCTGGCCGAAGAAATCACCTTTCATGGTGCTCTAGGAAAACAAACCCAAGGTATTGATCAGTTAATTAATTATATCAAAGAAATTAAAAATACATTCCCAGATTTACAGTGTAGCGTAGAAGACCTAATAGCAGAGGAACAAAAAGTTGCCGCCTGTCTTACATACAAGGGTACACAAGAGGGCACAATCTTTGGGATAGAACCACAAGGATCTGCCGTTAATTTTGTTGGTGTTTGCATTTTTATTGTTCGGGCCGACTTAATTACCCATGCTTGGGAACTCGGGGACCGTCTGACTGTTTTTCAACAACTAACTCAACCTGAGTTAGAAGAGAGCATTTTAGATATGGATGGGCCTCCAAAAAGCTCTGGAGGAACGGAGGTTCCGGAGTGGAATGAGTGAACCAAATGGACACCACTGAAACAATTCAATAGACTGAATTTTAACCTAAAACTTTAAATTTGGAGCATAAATGATAAAAACTAAGGGAGTTTGTCATTTTACAATTGCCGTGACAGATACTCAAATAAGTACTGCATTCTATACCAACATATTGGGCCTAAAACTTCTCAATGCAAACCATGATCGTGGTATGGTATTTTTGGATTCCGCTGGAGATTGCATAGTTTTAATGAAAACTAACACTACAATTGCACCGGTAAGACAGCGTGATGCACACCATGCGTTTCATGTAGATTCGGATGACTTTGAATCAGTCGTTCAGGAACTTAAAGATAAAGAAATCGAAATTTTACTTGAAGATGAACGTAAAGATAAAGCAGTCGTTACAGGTCGAAGCGTCTACATTCCTGACCCGGATGGAAACGTCATAGAATTAGTGGACATGTATTCTTATGCAGGCTCAAGTGCCTAAATTATTGCTTTCGTAATTAATTTAGTCGTATCGGGGTCGCGATATGCATTTTGAACCGCTCTCAGTTCATTTAAACCTACCGGATCAAGATCAAAAGCTGGTTCTTTGTTCAATTTCCAATGGCCGGGTTTGTTTTCACCTGCTATTAAAACTCCGGTATTAGGACCGGCTAGAGGCTTTGCTTCTGTGGGAACGCATGCAAAGGAAATCCCAAGTCGTCGACTATTGGTTTTATTAGGTGCCGAACCATGCACTAGCAGCTCATGATGAATTGAAAATTGTCCCGCACGAAGAGGCATATCGACAGACTTTCTCACGTCAACCTTTGATACGCTCTGCCCCCTAGAAAGAATATTATCTTTATCAAAGCATTCTTCATGAGGAAGAATTTCTTTATGACTGCCGGGAATACAACGAATGTTGCCTTTTTCAGGAGTTGAATCCGTTAAACCAATCCATGCAGTAGCTCCTACGTTTCGATCAAAAAGGTTATAGGCACCATCCTGATGCCACGACACAAATGTGTCCGTTCCTGGACGTTTTGACCAAACCCCTGATAAGAACAAGAGGACATTAGGCCCTATACAATCTTGCAATGCCCCAGAAATTTTTGGATGACGAGCTAAGTCAATCATCCATTTAAATGCCAAAACAGCGCGAACGCGTATATTGACACTAACATCCTCTTTGAATTCCTTCTCGTAGCTTTCAATTGAACGGTAGTGCTCCATCGCTTGGTTTATAGAAATACAATCAAGCGGAGAGATAAACCCGTCCCTTCGGTATGCTTTAAGCTGTTTATTACTCAAAACCCTTGGCAAACTGCACTCCTATGTTCTTAAAAATTTTAATTCAACAAGTAGTTGTTTTGGATAGGAAACTAAATTGATGATCTAACCCTTCTATATATTAGTTTTTTAGTTTTTGATGGTTCTCTTTCTCATCGCACCTATAGGGAAGTATTAATAATATGCTACCAACCAAAATCATCGCGAACATCAACCAACTTTGCCATATGCCAAAGCTAATATTGTAAAGTAGACAACAACAAACAAATGTAGATGCAAGAGCCGCTTGATCATCAGCGTTAACAAGCTCATACCTCATCCTCTTAATGAATAAAAAAACAGAAATTATTAACAAGATAGCCCCTATCAAACCCAACTCTAACCAAATTTGTATTCCAGCATTATGAGGGTGAAGCGGTAAATTTGATCCATCTAGATATAAATCAAACTCCAAACCTCGCGCTTTTAAACATTTAAACGTATCTACTTTTTGTCCGCCTCCGGGTATAGACCTTGCGGCATCCATTCCCCAGCCTAAAAAAGGTTTTTGTAGAATATTATTTGATGCAAAATGATAAATCATTATGCGATGCATTGCTGATTTCTTAGCATCGTAAATCTGGCACTGCACATTCTTTGAAAATTGCGATACAAAAATTAGAGGAAAAATTAGAGTAATAAGTAGCGGCAAGGTAATGAAGACCCAAAATAATTTGGATTTCCATCTAACAAAGCAAAAAGTTATAAGAGCGGCAGTAACAGCTAATTTTGATGCTTCCATATAAAGCCCAAAAATTATACCGAGAGATAAAAGAGAAAAAACAATTGATAACTTCTTAAAATTGCAATGATGTAAACCAAGCGTAATTGGAATTAATAAACACGCGGTAATTGCTGTTCCACGATTATAGACATCAGGTGCATACCAGTCTTTGAATGGACTGGAAATTGCGCCCGCCAAAGTCACATCTAATAAGACAAATGGAAATGCCAATAGGAATCCTACTGCAGAATTTAGAAAGATCTTTTGCTTTTCATAATCCTTTGCATTTCTAATAACCATCCCACAAAAAAACGCCATTAAAACATATATGAAAAATTTTACAGCCGTAGAAACAGCATCTGTAGGTACCAAAGCCCAAAAAGCAGAAAGTCCACCAAATATCGGTAAAACAAAATACAGTGAACATTGTCTAAGCCTAACTAAACCCTCGGGACGAGGGAAATCGGTAAAACTTCTGATTTTTAGTATTAAAATTAGAAGTATAGGCAGCCATAGGGCATAAACCGAAAAATACGCAAGAGGGCCAATTAGAAAAAAAATGCAATGCCAATTTTTTTCAAAGAATTTATGTATAGTAATCAAATCAAAACCCAAAAACATGATATAAAACGGCTATTCACTATATTGCCAATTTTTAAACACAGTCGGAATTAATGGCTTTATAGGAAATCTAGATAATTTTCTCTAGTCAAACTATTAAATAGACTTTGTTTAAAATACTGTTATTAAATTAATTTTATTCTCAAGGGGAGCTTAATATGTCTGCCAAAAAAGAACTCCAAGGCATGGCAGCCATTGTAACAGGGAGTACAGGAAATATTGGTCGATCCATCGCCCTAGCACTCGCTGATGCAGGAGTGAGTGTAACCATCAACGCCCGAACATCAGCTGATAAAGCAAAAGAAGTGGTTGAGTTGATACGAAAATCCGGCGGTCAAGCTATAGCGTGTCTGGGTGACGTCACATCGGAAGAACAAGTCCAGAATATCATCGATACGACTATTAGAGAATTTGGAAGGCTTGATATTCTGATTAATAATGTTGGACCGCCGTCTAGTGGTCCTGTAACAGAAATATCCTATGACGAATGGCGGCATTATATGGCGACAAAGCTTGATAGCGCCTTTCTTTGTATTAAAGCTGCAATTCCTCACCTTTCAAAAAATGGATGTGGAGTGATAATAAATATCGGCGCCTCGTCAGCGCATACAGGAAACCCTAATAGGGCTGTAGATGTTGCCGCAAAGATGGGATTAGCGGGTTTAACCGGAGCCCTAGCAGTTGAGCTTGCCGATAAAAACATTACCGTAAATTGTGTCGCTCCCGGCAGAATAATGCGTGAAGGCTCTATCTCACCACATTTCCAATCTAAGCCAATTCCAATGGGCCGGGAAGGAACGCCAGAGGAATTTGCTGGAACAGTCAGATTTTTATGCGGGCCCCACTCTCGATATACAACTGGTCAAACTCTTCATGTCAACGGTGGTTGGTATATATCAATCAACTGATATGAACTTCCATTTCGAGATTAACCCGTGGCAACCTTAGCCTGAAAAAAAGGCTATACCGCAAGGTGGAAAATAGTTTTAAACAATCCTTCAATCCTTAATTTTACTGCAATTCTAAAATAGAATTGAATCAGCGTTTCTCAATTTTTATTTATAATTGATTTTATAACGCGTTTGCAGGCCTTCGAAGTGTTCTCCACATATGTGAAGCTGATGTATTATCATTCCCCAAACCCTCTTTGGGGTTTTTAAAATGGCGTCCGATAATATCTTCAAATTGATTAATCGACACCTGGGTATTTGGATCAAAGGCATAGAGATCGTTTAGACAAATCATCCTTGCCGACATATACCATTTATGATTACGAGCATACTCGTAGTCTCTTTGAATATAGGGTTCCACTTTATAATCTGCCCCGAAGCGCTTGGCATAAGCTTCTGGATACTCATATCCAACATCCTCATCAGGAAAAAACCTCAAAGCCTGATGCATCCGTATAGCCCATGAAACCTCTTCGTCCACATAAGGCTCCAACATCTGCGCGCCCCAATACCCATGGTCAGGCCGAAAGAAAGCAATGACTGAAATATCGTGTAGTAAACAAGCTAAAATCATCTTCTCTGATAAATTATTTTTTTGAGCCAAAGCTGCACTCTGAAGTAAGTGCTGTTTGGAAGGGCCAAAACGCAGGTTAAAAAAGTCTAACAGGGTAGGGTTCTCCGGCATAGATGGTAGCCGCGGATCTTCGCCCATTAGTGAAGGTTTCAAAGGCCCTAGGTTAAAGATTTTTTTTTCATTATCTGACCACTCCCCATCAGCTAACTTGTTTATAGCGGACCTATAAATCATAAAATCACCAAGTTCTCGCATACGCTGAAATTCATCTTCCTCAGCTAACTCTGAAGGTCCTTTGGTTTCTTCCATTCTATCCTCCCC
>PBWY01000094.1 GCA_002727395.1 Rhodospirillales bacterium
AGGGCTTAGTAAAAAACTTATTGCAGAATATGATGGAAAGGTGCCGCAAACTAGAGATCAACTTGTCAAATTACCAGGTGTGGGCCGAAAAACAGCTAATGTTGTTCTTAATATAGCCTTTGGCCAACCAACAATTGCGGTCGACACACATATTTTTCGTATTGGGAATCGTACGGGGCTAGCGCCAGGCAAAGATGTGAAAGAAGTGGAGTTGGCCCTTTTGAAGCGCACGCCTTCTGTTTTTTTACGCCATGCTCATCATTGGCTTATTCTGCATGGTCGTTATGTGTGTAAAGCGAGAAAACCAGAATGTCATCAATGTTTGGTTTTTGATCTTTGTAAGTTTAAGGATAAGGTTAGTTTGACTGCTTAGGATTTTTCCAGATAGGCCTTTGTAAAATTTAATTATCATTCATTCCTCTCAAGCAACGGTTATATTCGGTTTTTGTGCCGTCAGTTGATCGTGTTTCGATAAAATAAACATTAAAAACTTTTTTTGTTTTTGTGTTGTACAAATAAATATCTAGAAAACAAAATTGATTAGTATACCGAAAAAGTTTTGAAGGGGGGTCAGTGCGCTGAAATTGCGGTTTTCCAAATGCTTTTAAAATGAAAGTTGCATTTTTTCCAATAAGGTCAGCTTTCAAATATACTGGTTTTTTCTTTGTTATTGGTTTCGAATCTGCTTTGGTTAAGCCTGGGGTATTTTTTAAAATTATCGAACTTTTTAATTCCGGGGCTTTTGACAGGGGGGTCGGTATTTTTATTGAGGGCTCATTATCAATCATGCAACCAGTGATATTAATAAAGAAAAATACCATTAATATATATTTAAATGTCTTTGAGCGTGGCATGGATTGATGAGAAATTTTATTCTCTCTGCTTTTCCAATTCCATTTGGACTTGGCCGGAGATTTTTCCACCACGCTCAACTTCTATTCTTTCTGCACGAATTGTGCCTTTAATTATCCCGGTAGATCTAACTAGCAAAATATTTGTAGCTAGTATTGTGCCCTCAAAATGTCCCGCAATTTCAGCAATCTCGATTTCAGCTTCGCCCTTAAATAAGCCGCCTTCTGCAATTTCTATTTTTCTACAGTCCTTTATCTTTGATGTTTCAACACAACCCTCTACAATTAGCGTTTCGCAGGCACTGATTTCTCCGCTTAAAACTATTTCTCGGCCTATTATGAGTTTTTTGTTGTCACCATAGTTACCAACGCTCCTCTCATCTGAGGGTTTTCCGGTAAAGTCATTTGTTGGACGGATGCCTTCATGTCTAGGTGGCATTATTGGTGCCTTAGTGGAAACCGATCCATATTCCTCCTTTATTTTCTTTAAATCAGCTTCTTCTGCGCTCTTTTTAAACATTAGTTGATCCTTTGTAATTTCATCTTGATCTAGGTTTCTTTGCTGAAGAATCCTATTAACAAGTACAAAAGTGGTGTTAAAAGATTTTTATTATCCGCAAAAAACACTTTAATAAGTCTCTCAAAAATATCTTAAAGACGTTGATAATACAAAGTATTTGCGTATTAAAATGAGATATTTGTATAAAAAACCAGTTTTAATTTATTCTCGGTAGTATAATCTTTTTATCATAACCATAACAGTAAATTTCATAGTATAAACATGTCTAACGCACTCTATGACGTAATTGGAATTGGTAATGCGATCGTTGATGTAATTTCTGCCGTCCCTGAATCTCAAATTATTGATTTTGGAATAAATAAAGGTGCAATGACCATCATTGATATTGAACAGGCCGAAAAAATTTATGGGTTAATGGATAAAAAAGTTGAAGCATCTGGCGGTTCTGCGGCAAACACCTTGGCAGGGTTGAGCTCCTTAGGCGGCAAGGGAGCATATATTGGAAAAGTTAAAAATGATTCTTTAGGTAAAATATTTTGTGAAGATTTAATGAATGTAGGGGTTGTGCATAAAACAATCCCGAGTTTAGAGGGTCCCCCTACGGCCCGTTGTTTAGTTTTTGTCACACCTGATGCAGAGCGAACAATGCAGACCTATTTGGGTATTTCAGTCGAATTAGGTCCGGAAGATATTGACCATGATTCTATAATTTCCTCAGATATTACCTATCTAGAGGGTTATCTTTTTGATCCCCCTAAAGCTCAGAAAGCATTTATTTTAGCTTCTAAAATAGCTCATAATGCAAACCGTAAGGTGGCTCTGTCATTGTCAGACGCATTCTGCGTGGATCGCCATCGATCCGAATTTATAACTTTTATTTCCGATCATGCCGATATTTTATTTGCCAACGAAGCAGAAATAACTTCACTCTTTGAAGTTGATAGGTTTGAAGATGCAGTAGCATTAATTCCGAATTTTTGTAAAACGGCTATACTTACTCGTGGTGCCCGGGGTTGTGCCATCATCGAAAGTGAGAAAATTTTTGAGGTGCAAGCTTGTCGAGTGGAAAATATAGTTGATACGACGGGTGCTGGTGATTTGTTTGCTGCGGGCTTTCTTTTTGGACTTTCTACTGGTCAGGAATTGCCTGATTGTGGAAAATTAGGTTCAAAAGCGGCGGCGGAGATTATCACCCATTTCGGGGCTCGACCGGAGAAGTCTCTTGCAGAACTTGTGTTAGAGAATTGAGCTTGATCAGTAAAAGCTAACGCAATCTTAGAGGAAAAGCATTACAAGACATGATCAATGATCGAAAGATTACAAGCTGGAAAGCAGCCCTGGCAATTTATTGGGATAGAAGACAGCTAGTAATTTTTATGATGGGACTTTCCAGTGGTATTCCTTTGCTTTTGGGTTTTTCTACCTTGTCGTGGTGGCTATCGGGAGAAAACATTTCAAAGACGATGGTTACTGGATTGCTTATCGTAGCAACGCCTTACGCTTTTAAGTTTCTTTGGGCCCCATTATTTGACCATGTGAAAATACCAATAGTCACTAAGAGGCTAGGTCAGAGACGGAGCTGGCTACTTGTAACACAAATATTTTTGATTATTTCGATCATCTCCCTTGGTGCAAGCGAACCCACTGGTGGTTTAACTTACATGGCTTTTACCGCGCTTTTAGTAGCTTTTTTTTCCGCAAGCCAAGATATAGTAGTCGATGCTTACAGAATAGAAATTCTTCGAGAAATTGAACAAGGTGCTGGTGCAGCGGCTTCTCAGGCAGGATATAGAGTGGGCCTATTAATAACTGGAGCCGCTCCTTTAGCATTGTCCGATTTTATTTCTTGGTTCATGGTTTATTTAGCAATGTCTTCTTTAATTTTGATAGGGGTTTTGGCAACATTTTTGGCACGAGAACCTATTAAAAATACTGAGGTAGAGACTGCTATCAAAACATTCGGCCGTTCCTTGAAAAAAGCCGTACTGGATCCATTAACCGATTTTTGCAAGCGAAGAGGGTGGGTTTGGGTGCTTTTATTTATACTTCTATATAAATACGGGGATGCAATAGCTGGTGCTTTATTTAATCCTTTTTTTCGTGAGATTGGATTCACTGGGACGGAAGTTGCGCTTACCGTAAAAACCTATGGGGTACCTATGACCATTGCAGGTATTTTGGTTGGTGGACTTGTTGTTGTCCGCTTAGGTATTATTAAAGCCCTTTTTCTTGGAGGTGTTTTTCAAGCGATAACTAATCTTTTGTTCGTCTGGTTGGCTAGCAAAGAAAATTTAGTTACGGAAACAGATTTATTTTTTGTAGTTGCTGCAGATAATTTTTCTGGCGGGATTGGATCAACGGCTTTTGTCGCATTTCTTTCGTCAATGTGCAATTTGCGTTTTACAGCAACACAATTCGCTCTTTTTACCTCATTTATGGCGCTAGGCCGCACATATTTAGCGGTTCCCTCCGGTTGGCTGGTTGATCAAATTGGATGGGAAAATTTTTTCATAGCCTCTACCTTTATTGCTATTCCCGCTTTGTTATTATTGATTTTTATTAAGAAATATTCTCCTGACCTGTATCCTGTTCGTAGGTAAAAATATTCAGTTAAAGCTTTGTATATTTTATATCGGTTACACCCATTTAATTTGGGGTTGGAGTCCTAATTTATTTAATGAAAACATTAATAGGGCATTGAATTCTCATTTTTTTGAGTTGTTTTGTGCTTGATGAGCGGCCAATACAGCGTCAGTGACAATATCAGATACCGTTGCATCCAATCTGACTATTTGTGCCGGTTTGCTCAGGCCGACTAGCAAAGGTCCTATTACCGTTCCCCCGCCAAGTTTCTGGAGAAGACGTGAGGAGATTGCGGCAGATGCAAGATCTGGCATGATTAAAATATTAGCTGGTCCATTGAGCCGACTAAATGGGTATAGCAGTTTCATCTCAGGATCTAGCGCCACGCTTACTGTCATTTCTCCTTCATACGCAAAATCCCTTTTTGCTGAGTCTAATATATTAACAGCACGTTTTATCTCATTTGTGAGGATACTTGATCTCCCCCCAAAGCTTGTATGTGAGAGTAGGGCCACTCGAGGTTCGTGCCCTAATTCTCGTGCTTTGGCTGCAGATTGGAGAGCAAAATCGGCAAGTTGTTCGGCTGTAGGCTGTTCGTGCACCAAAGTGTCGGCAATAAAAACTGTTCTTTCTGGAGTGGAAACGATAGTAAGGCCGAATAATTGCTGGTCTTTTTCTATTTTAATAGCACGAGCTAAATCATTCCAACATGTTGGTGAATTCCGGGTAAGCCCGGTGACCATTGCGTCTGCATCACCGCATGCTACCATGCATGCTGCAAAAATATTGCGATCTTGATTAACCATTCTTTGACAGTCACGGAATAAAAATCCGCTTCGCGCAAGTCGTTGGTACAAATAGTCGGTATACTGTTTGTTTCGTTTTGATAATCTAGCATTGTGTGCTTCGATTTTTTCGGTGCCAATGAGTCCCAAATCCGCCATTTTTTCACTAACAACTGAATCGCGGCCAATGAGAACGGGTGTTCCATAACCGGCATTTCTGAATACTTGCGCGGCTCTGATCACCTTTTCTTCTTCTCCCTCTGCAAATACAACCCGTTTTGGCCGCTTTTTAACTTGTTCAAAAATTTCGTTAAGGTTGCCAACAGTTGGATCCAATCTTGCTTCTAAGGAGGCACGGTAATTTTTAATACTTGCTAATTTTCTTCTTGCTACACCTGATTTAATTGCAGCCTCGGCTACTGCTGGAGGTACGGCAGCGATCAGCCGGGGATCAAATGGGGTTGGAATTAGATAGTTTGGTCCAAACTTCAATCGTTGACCAGAATAGGCGCCACTGACCTCATCTGGAACATCCTCTTTTGCCAGAGCCGCTAGCGCCTTTGCAGCGGCAATTTTCATTTCG
>PBWY01000095.1 GCA_002727395.1 Rhodospirillales bacterium
ATAATGCTGAACAATTAAACTAACTCCTGACTGAATGGAAATATTCCTGGTTGCAGGCATTTAAATTATTCATGACCAAATTGGCCTTTTTATAATGACCAATAAATTACTGATTACGAATAGAATTATTCCCCAAGTAGGCTTTGGTACCTTATACATAACTCAAAACCGTGGATTTGGGCCGCGCCGAGAGGACGCGGTGAGCCTTTTAAGAGAGGCTGCCAAAATAG
This sequence comes from Rhodospirillales bacterium, assembly GCA_002727395.1. GTDB lineage: Bacteria > Pseudomonadota > Alphaproteobacteria > MPNO01 > UBA2964 > UBA2964. Next base: position 231 of record PBWY01000095.1, read on the forward strand.
GAATTAAGTTTTTTGATACCGCTGACTCATATGGGAACGGTTCAGCAGAACAATCGCTACATGATGCTTTGTATCCCTATGATGACCTAATTATAGCTACAAAAGGTGGCTATAAACATCAACATCTTGGTCACTGGCAGCCAGATGCTAGTCCTGCCAGTTTAAGAATAGCTTTAGAGGGTAGCTTGAGGCGTCTGAATCTCGAAACAATTGACCTATATCAACTCCACTCCGTTGATAGTAGAGTAGCCTATGAGGACTCTATCGGCACCCTGAAGGAAATGCAGAATGAAGGTAAAATTCGTCATATTGGAATATCCAATGTAGGTCTTGCGCAACTAAAAATAGCTAGAGCGGAAACTGAAGTCATGTCCGTACAGAACGCTCTTAATATACAACATGGGACGAACTCTGAAGTTTTAGATTACTGCACTAAAAAGCAAATCCCTTTTATTTCTTGGATGCCATTAGGCGATGGAAGTATCTCGTGGGCCGAACCTGTATTGTGCCAGCTAGCCGAAAAATACACTTCAACCCCGGCACAAATTGCCCTTGCCGCTTTATTGAACATCTCACCATGTATTCTTCCCATTCCAGGAACCAGTTCCGTCAAGCATCTTAATGAAAATTTTTCTGCTGCTTCAATCGAATTAGAGCCAAACGATTTTATTCGTTTATGTAAACGTTATCGGATTAATTTTCCCTTAACCGGAACTGAATAAGTTGATCATCATGTTTATAAACAAAGTTAAACTTTCAAGGCTAATAAGTAAGTGATCGAAAGAGTTATTCAAAAATTATGATACCCACTAGCGCCCTTGTATTCGGCAGCTCCGGAGTTCTTCCATTCGTTCTGCTGACTTTGCTTAACTTCTCGAACATTAATTTCCTCATACCAAATCCAATGTTTGCCATTCTAGCGTACGGCGCAACTATTCTCTCCTTTATAGGCGGCATTCAATGGGGAATAATAATCCATAAAACAAAAATAGATAGAAATCTATGGATAGAATTGGGTACTTCCATATTCCCACCCTTGTTAGGGTGGTCAAGTCTATTGGCAAGCGGTTTAACGGGCTACATTATATTAATTTGCGGATTTTTATTTGCTCTTTTCGTTGATCACAAAATGGCAAATTTAAATCTAATTCCCACTTGGTACTTTAGATTAAGATTTTTTTTAACTTTAATGGTTGTGGCGGTTCTTATCATAAATTTGTTCTAGAAAAAAAATATTATTTAATCCTAATATAAGAGATATTAATATAATTCTATGGTTGCATCGTGGTAATACGACGAAGGATTCGGGGTTCGTTCAAATTATAACGTTTACCGCGGTGAAGGGTCACACGGTTATCCCATATCACTAAATCACCCTTTTCCCATTTGTGAGTAAAGCAAAAACATTTTTGTGTAGAATGTTCTAGAAGTTCAGTGACTAGAAGGCGGGCCTCTGGATCAGACATGCCATTGATAGAACGAATATGTACAGGCGGAAAAACCACTTTCCTTTTTGTCGATGGATGAATACGAACTAATGGCCAATAGGCTGGTGGTGAAGCCGCTATTTCTTCAGGCGTATAAATCAATCCAAGAGCCATTCTTGAATGAAAGACATGGTGCTCAGCTACAAGCCCATCTATTAATATTTTCAGATCATTTGGCAATGTTTCGTACGCAGCTCTAAGGTCAGCAAACTCCGTATCACCTCCCTCATTGGGAAGTATGCGGGCAGACAAAAAAGAGTATTTTGCCACTGACCTCATGAATGAACTGTCCGAGTGCCAAAATTGATTTGCAATCTGAGAACCCAATCGACGCCCATCACGCTTAAGGATTTGGCCATTATCCTCTACATTGCTTATCGGCACTAACGATTTGTTATCAGGTCCACTTTTCCCCCTCACTTTTGACAGAAACGAAATTTCTAATTTTCCAAACCTCTCCGCAAGGTTCACTAGAGCATCATCACTAATATCACTTTCACGCCAAACCAAGACTGCATACCTGTCCATACCGGCTTCTATTTCGTCGGTTGCCTTTTTGGAGAGTTTGTCGGACAAATTAATTCCCGAAGCATATGCGCCGAATCCGTTAGTAATCGGCTTTAATTTTATACCCATCGTAACATCTCTATCACGCCTCAATTTTTAACTATTTCGTCTCTTTAGATGAACAAAATGATAAAATTCACAAATTGGACACCTCAAAAACATTCTTAGGCCAATTTTTAAATTTAAGGTTCGTTTACTTTAATAAATTAAACTCGGTTCAAACATTGTTTTACATATCATCACCCTTACTTCTAGTTTTTTTACTAACTTTAATTCTACCGACTAACTCTTTTGCCCAACTGAAAACAAAACCTGTTGTTACTCTCGATAATATCTCGGTTGGGACACTTCTTTTCAAAAATGTGGAAAATTCAGAAGAAAATATACCCGCCCCACTTCTATACACCCGTTATGATATTGACCTTTCTGGCCCTGTAGTGAATACCACCCTCACCCAATATTTTCAAAATAAAACAAAAAAATTTCTCGAAGGTATTTATGCGTTCCCACTACCCGAACAATCCGCAATACACGGTTTTAGGATGCGGGTCGGCAAACGTTTTATAGAAGGAAAAATTCAGGAAAAGACAAAAGCTAAGAAAATATTTGAAACCGCAAGAACCCGGGGGAGAAAAGCCGCGTTGCTCATACAGAAACGTCCTAACCTTTTTACAAATGCGGTTACAAACATTGGCCCAGGGGAGACAATTGTTATTCAACTAAAATTTCAAGAAATTATAAAGCCCGTTAATGAAATTTTTACACTTCGTCTTCCTCTCGTCGCCGCCCCTCGATATGAACCATATAGCAATAATCAAAAAATAAGTTCACAGAATAATCCTGAGATTTTCGATAAAGAGAAAATTAAAAATAAAAATGTGCTAACTAAAATTACTGATCAAAATTTAACAGCCCCTCGGACTCTTAACTTACACAACCCAGTAAACATCACCGTTAAACTGAATGCCGGTTTTCCATTAGGTAATATTTACAGCGCGTCCCACAAAATTGTAGTTAAACGCGAAAACATGACCAAGGCAGTTATCAGACTCGCCACGGTCGACAGTGCGGATCGAGATTTTTTACTTAGTTGGAACTCTAACAATTTCAAAAATCCAAAGCTGTTTCTGTTTAAGGAGACAATTAAGGATGGAGTTTTCCATGCGGCAACAATAACACCTCCTCGTAGGTCTGCACTCAAATCACCAATGTCCCGAAATATTATCTTCATTCAGGATATTTCCGGTTCTATGGATGGACATTCTATAAAACAAGCGAAAAAAGCATTAAAGTTCGCGCTCGAACGTTTGAAACCAAATGACCGATTCAATATTATATTTTTTAATGATCAAGCAAGAGCTCTATCGCCTACTTTAATGAAAGCGAGCCGTCACAACCTTAATCATACATTAAAAATTCTTAATAGTATGAAAGCCTCCGGCGGGACCGAAATGTTAGCCGCTTTGTCTTTGGGGTTGGGGATGGCCGAAGCCATTGACGATAAAAGGGTAAAACAAATTGTTTTTTTAACCGACGGTGCAGTTTCAAACGAACGCGAACTGTATAGTACAATCCAGAAAAACCTAGGGAACAGCCGCCTTTTTACAATCGGAATAGGTTCTGCTCCAAATGATTATTTCATGAAAACCGCCGCCAGAATTGGAAGAGGAAGCTTTGTCTTTATTAGTAATTTAGAAACTGCTGGTGAGACAATAAAACAATTTTTAAAAAAAATAGAATCGCCAGTTTTAACTAATCTTAAACTCAATTTACCAGATCAAAAAAGTTTGGTGACTCCTTCTCCTCTTCCAGACCTTTATGCGGGTGAACCAATAATTATCACTTTTAAATCAGATAAGGGTCAAAGTGGGATTGCCGAATTAGAAGGAGTATTTAATTCTGAAAAAATTAAGATAACGTTCAAAACAAGTGATGCAGTTGAAAGAGTGGGTATAGCCAAACTTTGGGCTGGAAGATATATCCGTGACCTCGAGTTGAAAAGGACGAACCCATGGTCAAAAAGGTTTTCTAAAAATTGGATAAACGAAGAAATTCTACGAACAGGTTTGAAGTTTCAGGTAATGAGCAGTCAGACATCTTTCGTCGCCGTTGATAAGGACCATTCTTCAAGGTTCCATCAGTTTTTATTTAAAAAGAATATTCCGAATAATTTACCCGCGGGTTGGAATAGAGAAATATGGTTTCCAGAAACAATACTAGGACCAAGTTTTGGAGGTTCAATTTTTCCTGAATTAAACAGAAAAAACAAAAAATTGAAAATTTTAGAGGGAGAAGATAACGGTTTTATAAAAGTAAGTTTGCCTCAAACGGGATTAGACTGGAGGCAAACTCTCTATCTTGGCGTTCTTATTTTGACTTTAGCTACTGTATTATCTGGACTCCTGATAATTAAAAAAATATGCCGGCAACAATAATTTTAATTAAAACCTTTTTATGCGTGGGGGCTTTTATATCTATTTTAGGATTATTGCATCCTGCTAAGGCCTTACTGGGACAGATGCTTTTAGAAAATGCGTTTAAGGCTGGAGGTGAACAGTCTTGGCCGGGTACCGATTTACGTCCTATAGGGAAACTTCAATTCTCTCGGCTCGGTATTCAGAAAATCATATTAAGCAACGCAAGCGGACAAGCAATGGCTTGGGGTCCTGCAATTTTTGGCGGTACAAAACTCCCTGACTCAAAAGGGATAACCATAATTGTAGGACATCGGGATAGCCACATGACATTTCTCAAAGACCTAAAGAAAGGAGACCTGTTAGAGTTCATAACACTAGAAAGCAAAAAATTAAGATTTATTGTTAATGATAGAAGGGTTGTGGGAAAAACGCTTTGGTTACCGATAGTAACAAAAACTCTTCAACCAGAAATAATATTAGTAACCTGTTGGCCGATTGAAGAAGAAGGTCCTACAGATAAACGCTTTTTGGTTCATTTGGTATCCGATAACTAGTGCAGTTAAAGAGCCTATAAGAGTTAAAACTTAATACTTTTTAAATAGTTTATTCTTTCGGGACCCCGCCGAGGTTGGTTTCAAGTTCAGGACATTATTTTTTTAGTATTATTTCAGTAGTAAGTTCAAATACTAGCGAAAAACCTAATCTCTCCCCTTTTTAATGAGGGAATGATTTTATCATTCATCTTATTTCAATGAAAACTTAGTCTTTCTCTCTCTCACTTTTCTCAAACCATGCATTAAGAAAAACACCAACAAACACTACTGTACCCCCCAGCCATATCCAGATTGCTGGTAATTCGCTAAAAAACAACCACCCCGCAAGACCAGCAAATATCAATTTCGTGAAATCTGCGGGCAGAACCACAGTAGCGTCAGCTTCCCGAAAAGCCTGGGCTAAGGATAATTGTGTAGTGCACCCAAAAATTGCAATAAGAACCATAAACATAAACTGATCAAAAGTTGGCCATTGCCAAAAAAAGAGGGCTGCAATCAAGCAAACCGGCAGCTGCAATAAAGAAGCATAAAGCGCAATCGTCGCTGGCGAGTCCGTTCGGGAAAGCACCTTTATAACCACGAGCGCCAAACCCCACATTGCAGAAGACATTATTAATAATATGGATCCTGTGCTAATCTCGACCGTCCACGGTCTCAGAATTAGAAAGGCTCCGAAAAACCCGATTGCGAGCGCCACATATCGAGCACTAGAAACCCGTTCACCAAGCAGAATTATTGCCCCTACTGTTCCTATCAGTGGAGCAGTAAACGTTAAAGCCACAACCTTCGCAAGAGGTTCCATTGTTAGAGCTAAAAAATATGCGAGCATCGCAAAAACATTGAGAATTGCGCGCAAGCCCTGAAGCGGCAAATTTGCAGTGCGGAATGGATTGGTTCCGGGTCGGACAAATATTGGGATCATGAGACAAATGCCAATCGAATGCCTGAAAAAGGCGATTACAAAAGGATGAATTTCATCAGCAATCTGACGAATTGAGACATTCATTGCCACAACTCCCAATGCTGACAGCATCATAAATAACACCCCTCTTATTGCAGGTGGCACCGCCTTGTATATCTCCGGAAAAGGACCCAATAGGATCTTCATTAAGTAATCTTTCAGATTAATGGAAAACCTAAAACTCTATTCAAAATCATTAATCTCACAATCATGGAAAATTCTCTGTATCGACAATAGTTTAATTTTTTTCGGGAGCCAAACGGCATGACGGAAATTATTTTCATTATTTCAGAAAGTAAATCTTGCGAGGATCAGCACGAAAATTCATAATATTTATTAAAATTCAACAAACGAAAGGAGGTGGTCCAATGTCTCATTGTCTAAGTGCGTGGTCCCGGACTACAAGAATTTGGATTATCACCGCTGACGAGGGATACTTCGGCTAACGTGATATTTGAGGTCCTTGCCAGGACCGTTCCGGACAATGGAAGGGTCACCCTAGGGTGGCCCTTCATCTTTTTTTAGTGAAAATCCATGATTTGCTATATCAACAATAAAAATTCTTAATACCAACAAACTGAATGAGGGTTGCAAAAGAAGGATGACAAGGGTCTCCGTAATTATTCCAACTTTTAACCGACAGGATTTGATCTCTAATTGTGTTGATTCGGTGATGGATCAAACAAAACAAGCAGATGAAATCATCGTCGTGGATGACGGTTCTGTTGACGATACTTGGAGAATTCTACGAGAAAAGGGTTTTTCTGACTCTTTGCAAACAAAAACACCTTTAAGATATATTTACCAAAACAATCAGGGGGTTAGTGCAGCAAGAAATATTGGTATAAAGTCTTCAAGATATGAATATATCGCTTTACTGGACTCTGATGATCATTGGTTAAAAAATAAATTAGAACGACAAATTTCTTCACTAGAGGCAAAAAACTTCTCCTGCCGTATAAGTCACACTGATGAGATATGGATTAGGAATGGTGTCAGAGTAAATGCCCAAAAAAAACATGCTAAAAGTGGGGGTAATATTTTTCATAAATCCCTAAAGCTGTGCTGTATTTCACCAAGTTCAACTGTTATCCATAAATCCGTTTTTGACGATTTTGGATATTTCGATGAAAAATTAAGAGCATGTGAGGATTATGATTTTTGGTTAAGGTTCTCTGCATACGAAGACGTCCATTTTCTAAATGAACCATTAGTAATTAAATTTGGGGGACACAGTGACCAATTGTCTAAGGCCTATTGGGGCATGGACAGGTTTCGTATTTATGCTCTTGAAAAGCTCGTTCGAGAACAAAATCTAAGTGATGCAAAGAGACAAGCAACACTCAGAGAACTAATTTATAGACTTGGTATTTTAATAGGTGGCGCCAAAAAAAGAGATAAATTTATTTTTGCACAAGAACTGACAAGTAAAAAATCCCATTGGGAAATGGTTCTTCTGGAAGGAAAAAATCATATTGATAGGATAGTTTGTGGAAATAAAAATTAAAATTTGTTGGGTTATAGCGCTGCACGCCGAAGCCAGACCGATAATAGAAGCGTACAGAATGAAGATTTTTTCAAACGAGTTGATATTTCCGGTCTATATAAATCATGAGACTGGTCATGCATTGGTAATTTCCGGCATTGGCACCGCAAGGTCTGCAGCTGCAGCAACCTATTTGAAGACACTATTAAGCATTGAAAATTATGCCGCTTGGGTAAATATCGGCATAGCTGGGTTTTTTAAGGAACCAGTTGGAAAAATCTATCAAGCTTTAAAAGTACTTAACTGTCATGATAATCAAGCTTTCTTTCCCGGGCTTCGTCTATCAGATTATGTACAGGGCTCACCTTTACTGACGGTAAGTAAACCCGAATTAAACTTCGCCTCTAGAGTTCTTTATGATATGGAAGCCGCTGGTTTCTGTGAGGTCGCCCCTTTATTTAGCTGCAATGAACTAACATTTGTTTTCAAAGTTGTATCCGACACACCAATGACAAAATTTAATAATTCCAAAAAATTCGTGAAAGGGCTTCTAGAAAATAATATGGAAATCATTTCCAAACTTTTGATGCAAATTGAAGAAGTCGTAGCCGAAGAAGAAAAAAGATTAAGAATGCCTGAAGAAGTAAAAGAAGTAATGGCAATTTTTCACTTTACAGAGAGTAATAGACATAATTTCGAAATGGTTTACCGAAAGTGGCGATCCACCTTCCCTGATAGAAAATTTGATGAAGTCCAGCCTCCAGAAAATTCAGCGAAAGCTCTTATAAATAATTTAGAAAAAGAGCTTTTAGATGAGGTTAAAGATTGGACTTTGACGTGATAGAAACGATTTTTGTAGAAGAAGCTATAAATGACCACCCAACAACAGGACACATACTGAAATCTCTTCCACGTGCACAATTCATAGAGATAAGCCGCTATCAGGAAATATTTAACAAAAGACATCAAAACTTCCGACTGCAAAAGAAAAACCCTTGTCTGATATTAGCCAAGAAACATGAAAATTTTGTTTTGCCCGCACCAGCTGGATTCGGCATGAATTCCAATTTAAATTTTTATTTTTCTCATATGTATAATTGTATTTACGATTGCAGGTACTGCTTTTTACAGGGGATGTATTCTTCAGCACACTACATATTATTTGTAAACTACGAAGATTTCTTTAAAGCTATTTCAGAAACTATTGAAAAATACTCGGATAATTCTCTTACTTTCTTTTCTGGTTACGATTGCGACTCTTTAGCATTTGAGAAAATAAGTAATTTTGCAAATCACTCTCTAAATTTTTTTTCTGACCATCCATCTATCGAACTAGAATTAAGAACAAAAAGTATCGTGACAAGTCCCTTAATAAAACGAGAACCGTTGAGAAATTGCATAGTAGCCTTCAGTTTATCCCCGAAGAAAATAGCGAATATTCTTGATAAAAAAGCGCCGAGTATTTCCCTAAGAATAAATGCACTAAAACAGTTAGCCAAAGCAGGTTGGTCGGTGGGTCTCAGGTTTGATCCTTTGATATATTGCGCAGACTGGGAAACGATGTATTCCGAACTCATAGCGGAGATCATGCACGACTTAAACCCTCGCAGTCTGCACTCCGTGAGCTACGGGCCGCTAAGGTTTCCAAAGAAAATGTACAAGAAAATTTTTACCCTGCACCCAAATGATAAGTTATTTTCCTTCCCTATGAAGGAGAAAGCTGGGATTATTTCTTACGGTACCGAAATAGAAGATTTAATGTCTAAATTTATAAAAAATGAACTAAATAAATATACCAGCCACAACAAGATATTTCGATGTGCAGTATAAAAATACATGGGGCAAAACGTTGACAAATAGAACGGCACTAGTCACCGGAAGTTCTAGTGGTATAGGCCAAGCAATTACTGAAGCTTTACTAAGTAATGGCCACGATGTCATAGGTTTGGCCCGTGACCACGATAAATTTAAGCCTCGATATGATAACTATCACCCAATTACTGTCGATTTATCGGATATCGAAAACACCGAAACCATGGTTCACGGTTTGCTGAATGAATACCCAGATATCAGTATTTTTATTGGTAATGCCGGATATGGTGACTTTAAGCATCTAGAGAATTTTTCATCATTACAGATCAAGAATTTTCTAATTACTAATCTAGTCTCTCAAATTATTTTATGTCGTCACCTTATAACTTATTTAAAAAGAAAGGACGCCGGCGATATTATTTTTATGGGTTCTGAAGCGGCGCTAGCTGGAAAAAAAAACGCGACGCTTTATTCAACTGCTAAGTTTGGTTTAAGGGGATTCGCTCAGGCTCTTCGAGATGAGATTCGTACCTCTGGCGTAAGAGTATGTCTTATAAATCCTGGCTTAGTGAGAACTCCATTTTTTGAAACTTTAAATTTTGAACCCGGTCAATATGAAAATAATGCTATAGAACCCGAAGATGTCGCAAAAATAGTTATAGAAATTTTGAATACTAGAGCTGGAACAAACATAGATGAAATTAATTTATCCCCTTCCTCTCAGTTAATTAATTTTAAATGAAATGTCTTTTTTGATCTAATATACTGTACTTACTTAATCGTTATTGGAATCTTCATTATCTTTGAAGAATAAAATCTTGAAAAACCATCAGACACTAAATAAATAGCTTTCCAAGCCAACTATGTGTCAACCAACCCAAAGCAAAACCCAGTAGAAACTGTATATCGATAATAAAGTTGAACAACCAACCAAAAAAGAAGACTACTGGATATTTTATAAAAACCCACTTAGACATGTGAAACCCCTTTTTTAAACTTTTGGGTATAACGCAGTTCAATTAAGGCAAAATCACGTCCTTTATCATTTTAATTTTTAACTATGGATTTTTACTGCAAAGGGGCCCCTTACATCGCGCTAGAGCAACATTGGCCTTAGGAGCCACGCAGATATAAGTTTCTAGACAATAGGTTTAGTGGGAAACACGTAGACTAACATAAACGCCACTCTTCAATTCAGAGAAAAATTGACTAAGAAATGGGTGTGCTATCGGTTTCCCCGTTAAATCAGTTTCCAGATTTTTCTCGGCAACATAGGTAGAATGTTCCGCCTGATGGACTAGCACGTGATACCATGGCTCAT
>PBWY01000096.1 GCA_002727395.1 Rhodospirillales bacterium
AAACGTTGGAGTGACTTGTCAACCTCGTCATCAGAAAATTTTACGATCTTACGCTCAAGTTCTAGGGTAGAAAAATCAATTAGTTCAATTTCAGGTAACAACTCAACGTTAAGTTTGTATTCTAAATCTACACCCTCTTTAAACGTTACAATCTCAACCTTTGGTTCAGCGGCGGGTCGAATTCCCCTATCTTCAAGAGCTTTTTGCCAACTTTCATTTATTGTCTTCTCTAGAACTTCACCACGGACAGCCTCGCCAAATCTTTTTCGCAAAATGGTAGCGGGCACCTTACCGGGCCTAAACCCCGGTATGGTCGCTGTAGTGCCTATCTCGTCCAGACGTAAAACGAGCTTGTTTTCTAAGTCGTCTGCAGGAACTGTCACCGTAAATTCCCGATTGAGACCTTCAGAACTTGTTTCTATTACTTCCATTGAATTCCTTACACACTTCTTCTTTAAATTAATTCTGTCTTACAAGACATAACCCAACGGTAAAACCCCGTTAAAAATTTTATGGTGCGGGCGGAGGGACTTGAACCCCCACGGCTTGCGCCACCAGATCCTAAATCTGGCGTGTCTACCAATTTCACCACGCCCGCTAAAAACCAAGAATATGTTAACACAATTTCGGCTGCGGCGTGCCTTATAGCATAGTTATCAATAATAAAAAGTGAGACTTTAATTTTGAATCCTGTTGTTCTGACACATCAATCTTTACTTTCACCCAATATCTCCCTAAGCACAAACAGAATTAACAAAAAGTAATTATAATTTTAACGTTAAGGTCTTAAAGTTTTTATCAATAAACTTAAGTTCCTTCATATAACTCCATTAAAACATTGGGAATCAATTCAGGAATGTCACTTGCAATTAATCCCATGCCAAAACCTGCCGCTGCTTTTCCATGTACCCAAGCTGCGGAAGCAGTGGAAAGAAATGGATCCATGCCTTGCGCCAACAAACCCGTAATAAGACCAGATAAGACATCCCCCGCTCCGGCTGTCGCCAAGTTAGCAGGCGCATTGTTGTTAATGATTGTTACGGCATTTGGATCAGCGATAACAGTGTCATAGCCCTTTAATAAAATTACAGCATCAGACTCCTCTGCTGCCGTCCGGCATCTTACGACTTTATCACCTGTATATTTAAATAGCCTTGAAAACTCTCCTTCATGGGGTGTAAGAACAAGTGTACACGATTTTTCCGCGCCGATAAGATCGGCTCGATAATCTTTAAAAACAGTCAGGGCATCCGCATCCAAAACGACAGGTTTTTCTTGACTCAAAGCTTTTTGCACAAGGTCCTTAGTAGTTTGATTCACTCCGCAACCGGGGCCAATTAATATTGAAGTGAAGCGTTCATCTTCAAATAAATCAAAAATCTCATTACAGTTTTTGTATGGCTTAATTATAAATGACGGATCGTCACTTGCGTACAAAGCCAATGCCTCTGAGGGTGCAGTAATTGTTACGAGGCCGCTGCCAATTCGGGCCGCGGACTTAGCCGCTAGTCTGGACGCTCCAGTCATGGATGGTCCACCGACGATAAGAGTGCTACCCCTTTTAAATTTATGATCATCAGAAACTGGATGAGGTAATTCTTTCAACCAATGTTTGGGACTATTTTCAAAAATAGTTGTTTTAACTGTTTTTAAAAACGCTGTATCGATACCAATATCAGCTATTGATATCTCCCCAGATAAGTCTCGTCCAGGATTAAGTAAATGACCAGGCTTCTTTCTAAAAAAAGTAACCGTCAGATCACAACGTGGGGCGACACCCAATACTTCCCCTGTATTACTATCAACTCCGCTAGGAATGTCTACGGCAACACAGTTCAATTTTCGTTTGTTTATTTCTTCAATAATTCTTGCGGCATCACCACTAATTCCCCGTTTTAAGCCGATGCCAAACATGGCATCAATTACAAGTTTACTATTATCGAAACAATCAGCATTAAAATGTTCGACCTCTCCGGACCAATGCTTTGCCTTTTCAGATGCATCGTCGGACAGGGAACCCAACTCTCCTAGTAAAATGAGTCTAGTCGGCCATCCTCTTTCCTTCAGAAGGCGGGCAATAACAAAACCATCTCCACCATTATTTCCAGTGCCACAAAATATTGTTATTGGTTGGCACTTAAATCTCTTAGTTATCTCCACAACAACCGCACGTCCTGCATTCTCCATCAACGTACTCCCAGAGATACCATTTTTTATAGCCGCTGCATCGACAGTATACATCTGCTCTTTCGTCAGGAGTTCATTACCTTCAATTAAGGTTTTTAAAATCATGGCCATTTTACTTTTGATTATCCCTTTATAATTTTCGTTTAATTAACAGAGTAAGTATTTTTGTTTTTATTTCCTGCAACTAGATACAGCTTTACTTGACCAATAGCACTGAATAACTCCACTATCAGAAATATTGTTTTCAGGAGAATATTATGCCCGGTGAAGTTTATAAGAATATCAAATTTAATATAGAACGCGGCGTCGCACACATGATATTGGCACGCCACGATATTCGTAACGCTTACTCTGAGCGCGCCTTCACCGATGAAATTTTAGACGTGATATCTAAAGTACAAATTCACCCTGATGTAAGGGTCTTCGTTATGTCTGCTGAAGGGACGGCCTTCTCTGCGGGTGGAAATATTAAAGATATGAAAGATAAAAAAGGAATATTCGGAGGTGGAACGGCCGGTGTACGACGAGGTTATATCGAAGGTATACAACGGATTCCCAAGGCTCTATACGCTTTAGATATTCCGTCAATTTCTGCGGTGCAGGGCCCTGCTATTGGAGCTGGGTGTGACTTAGCTTTATACTGCGACATCACAATTTGTTCTACAGCGGCAAAATTTGGAGAAACATTTATCAATGTTGGTATTATTCCAGGGGACGGCGGAGCTTGGATCCTACCAAGAAGAGTAGGGCTTCAGCGAGCGGCAGAGTTAACTTTTACCGGCAGGATCGTCAACGGCAAAGAGGCAGCCGAAATAGGTTTAGCTTTGGAATGCGTGCAACCAGAAGAACTAATGGACCGCACTTTAGAGCTCGCAAACACGATAGCCTCACGTCCACCAATCACCGCTCGGATGCTAAAAACACTTTTTCGACAGTCTTTAGGCGCTAGCCTACCCGACTTCCTTGATAATTGCGCATCAATTCAAGCTATTTGTCACTCTACCGATGATCACCTTGAGGCTGTCACTAGCATGCTAGAAAAAAGGGATCCAACCTTCAAAGGAAAATAAATCGTTTCTTAAGCAACCTCGACTGCACTTTGGGTTGGTATGTTTTCTAGATGCGTAATTACCTCTTCAAGCTTCATTACATCAGCATATTTGTGATGCATATCGAATAGACTAACCTTGTGAATAATCTCTGAACGGTCAAATACACATTCTTCAACGACTGATACGTGCAAACCATACATGTGCGCCTCCAGTACACTTGCGCGCACGCACCCTGAAGTACTTTCGCCACAAATAATGAGGCTGTCGATTCTTCTCTGGTTAAGGTGGGCTATCAACGGTGTTCCAAAAAACGCGCTCGGGCGCTCCTTTCGAAAGACAACATCCTCTGGTTCTGGCGTAAATGCATCATGAATCTCGCAATCTTCGGCTGTTGTTTTCAGGTGCACTCGTTTTGTGGAGTTAACCCTATGAGGGTTAAATTGAGCTGTAACGTAATAAACTGGTAAACCTGCCGCACGGGTTGCGGAAAACAATCTTTTAGTTGGCTCAATTGCGTTGTGAGCATATATGCCGCAACTATTTGGGAATTCTGCGTCCAGCTCGTGCGGTAACCCTGCACCACCTTTGTAAACTAGATTATATAAATCGATACATAATAATGCAGGATTTTTACCAATAAATGTTTCCCTAGCATATGGAGAATAAGTCTGCATATCCTCCGATGGTATTACGTCCGCCCAACAATGATTTTCAAACGCTTCAGGTTTCGCCATCTCATATCCCCTGTTAAATAAAAATTAATCTCTTTTTTTCTTATTGTGGGACAAAATGAAGCACCATGAAACGTAACCAAAGAAATTCTTAAAAGTAGCACGACCGAATAAATACCAAAAATTCTATTTAGTTTTATCCTTTAGATTTCTATTTTTTAACGACTAATTGATGAATGATCGATTTCGGGATGTCGTAAAATATAGAGGACCATGAAGAAAATCATAACGGTCGCAATAACCGCGATTGTGTAAAATGCGTACTGTAGACCAAGCCAGTCTGCCAAAGCTCCCATTGCAATTGGCGTCCCAATCGATGTAATTCGATTAGCTGTTGCCCTGAGACCAATTGCCTTTCCCTGCTCGTCTGATTTTGTTGTCGTCAGAATCAAAGAAATTACAAGCGGTTGCTGTATCCCATGAAACACTGCACGGATAGCCAGTACAATCCCAAAAGCAGTAAAAACAAAAACAATTGATGATAATTCTTTGAAAGTCTCAAAAGAACTAAGCGGAGACAGAAGCGTTATTATGGAACCGATAAAGAAATTCGAACCCACTAAAGGAGTAAGACAAATCATTATTATTGATACCCAAACTACTACCAAGAACAGCCAATACGGTGAAAAATATTTTGCAATTTTGGGCATCAAAAGCGAACCACAAGCCGCTGAAACCGAGAAAATAGCGATTAAAAGCCCGATGAGGGTGCCGGTTATCCCCGATTGTTCGAGCCAGACGACGTAAAATGTACTTTGAACGTAATTACCCACATGGGGCATGGTACCAATCATTACAGTTGCAGCGACTGCCGGGATTGCCATCAATTTAAAGGCGCTTATGTAATCTGAAGGGTTTGGCAAAATATCACGCCAAGTAACCCTACTTTCACCGACACTAGTTAATCGCGCCCGCGCCTCATCATTAACCGTCACCCCGTGAGTGCGTGGTAAAATTATTGCAGATACTAAAAACCCGGAGTTCCATAAACTCATTAACCCGAAGGCGGCCCAGTCTCCTAAACGATCCCAAGCCATTCCAACCATAATTGGGGCGATGACATGTCCAACTCGAATAATAGCGCTAAGCCTCCCCGTGTACTTTGTTTGACCCTTCATATGCTGCCCTATGAGGGTTTGAGCGCCAAGCCAACCCATGGAATCGGCCATT